>JAJAZB010000216.1 GCA_026785975.1 Cytophagaceae bacterium
ATAAATTTGGGCGGCGGGAATAATCACGTCGGCGCGGTCGTCGTTGAGGCGGAGTTTATTCACGCGGTCTTCGAGGCTGAAGCTGGCAATGTGGGCCTGCAAACGTTCCAACTCGGTGATGGACAGGCTGGTTTCGGTGAGCTTGTTGGGCGATAGATTAAACAGTTTGCTGATGTTGCCGCCCGTGCCAACGGCGGCGATGTCAGCACTGCCCGGCTTCACCTGGTCTTCAATCCAGCGCTGCATTTTAGCCCAATCGCCTTTAACCTCCTTGCCTTCGAGCAGTCGAACCGAGCCGATTTTAAACGAGCGGCTGGCTATTTTTTCCCGGTTTACGTACAGGTTGAGTTCGGTACTACCGCCGCCCACGTCGATGTGGAGGTAGTTTTTGTCGTCGAGCGATTGCACGACCACGTTGTTGATGAGTTCAGCCTCCCTGGCCCCCTCGATGATGTGAATCCGCATCGCCAACTGCCCATGAATGCGGGTGATGATGTCGGCGGCGTTAGTGGCTTCGCGCATGGCCGAGGTCGCACAAATGAGGTAGTCGGTGACCTCGTGGAGTTCCATCAGGAGCCGGAACGAGAGCAGCATTTTGAAAATACGGACTTCCCCTTCCGGGCTAATCAAACCGGTGTTGAACACGTCGTGGCCCAGTCGGAGTGGAAACCGCACGTACTCTACTTTTTTGAACGTGACTCGTCCATCGTTGTGGAGGACTTTTGAAATTTGCAGGCGAGCGGCGTTGGAGCCGATATCGATGGCAGCGATTTTCATGGGTAAGGAATTAATGCTGATGCAATTGTCAATGAAAATGGAAAGTTAGCCAAAACCGAATGCGCTTAACATCGGGGGTGTCCGGCTCTAAAATTGTATCCTTTTCCGGTAGAATTCAATCCATTGCATTGTCTTTGTCCGTAGTTTTGCACTTTTGAAAGAAATTGGTTCTGAACAGGTCGGGTTTCTTGAAAAAGAACGAATCAAAAAAGAGGTCTTCCTGTTGAAATTTCAGAACCCCTGTTTGAGCTGCCAATAATTTATGCCCGATACGATGCAAAAAACCGACCTGCGCGACCTTCTTCAACGCCGTATCCTCGTTCTGGACGGGGCCATGGGGACGATGATTCAACGGTATAACCTCACCGAAGAAGACTATCGCGGGATGCGTTTCCGCGATTGGCCGCAGTCGCTCAAGGGTAATAATGACCTGCTCAGCCTGACCCGCCCCGACATCATCCGGGACATCCACGCACAGTATTTCGAGGCGGGAGCCGATATTGCCGAAACCAACACCTTTTCGGGGACGAGCATTGCGATGGCCGACTACGGCATGGAAAGCCTGGTGTACGAACTGAACTACGAATCGGCCCGGCTGGCCCGCGAGGTCGCTGATGAATTTACGGCTCGTAACCCCGACAAACCGCGCTACGTGGCGGGTTCGATGGGACCGACCAACCGCACGGCCTCGCTTTCGCCCGACGTCAATAACCCCGGCTTCCGGGCCGTGAGTTTTGATGATCTGGTGGAAGCCTACACCGAGCAGGTGCGCGGGCTGGTGGATGGCGGCGTGGATGTGCTGCTGGTCGAAACCGTGTTTGATACGCTTAACGCGAAGGCCGCGCTGTTTGCGATTGACCAGTTTTTTAGTGTAGCTCCGACCTCTGGTCGGAGATCGACCGCAGGTCGAAATGTGTCCGCTCCGCTACAGAATCAGTCGGAAGTAGCGGGGGCGTTTCGACCTGCGGTCGATCTCCGACCAGAGGTCGGAGCTACCGGTCGGAGCCACCTTCCCATCATGATCTCCGGCACCATCACCGATGCTTCGGGCCGTACACTTTCGGGGCAAACGACCGAGGCGTTTCTAACCTCGATTTCGCACCTGCCGCTGCTGTCGGTGGGGCTAAACTGCGCCCTGGGGGCCGACCAACTCCGGCCCTACGTGCAAACGTTGGCGCAGAAAGCCCCGTTTTTCACCTCCGCGCACCCCAACGCCGGGTTGCCCAATGAAATGGGTGAGTACGACCAGACGCCCGCCGAAATGGGGGTACTCATCGACGATTTTTTAAAAGACGGCTTCCTCAACATCATCGGCGGATGTTGCGGTACCACGCCCGAACACATCCGGGTGATTGCCGATACGGCGGCGAAGTACCCACCCCGCCCACTGCCACAAACCGACCGCACGTTGCGACTTTCCGGGCTGGAACCCCTGGAAGTGACGAAAGAAAAAATTCTGTTTTTGAACGTCGGTGAACGCTGCAACGTCACCGGCTCCAAGAAGTTCGCCCGGCTCATCCGGGATAATAACTATGACGAAGCCCTGAGCGTGGCCCGCGAACAGGTTGAAAACGGGGCACAGGTCATCGACGTCAACCTGGACGAAGGCATGATCGACGGAATAGCCGCCATGACGACGTTTCTTCATTTGCTCGCCGCCGAACCCGATATTTCCCGCGTACCCGTCATGATCGACTCCTCGAAGTGGGAGGTCATCGAGGCGGGGTTGAAGTGCGTGCAGGGTAAAGCCATTGTCAATTCCATTTCGCTCAAGGAAGGCGAAGGAGCGTTTCGCCAGCGTGCCCTGACCGTTCAGCGCTACGGCGCGGCGGTCGTCGTGATGGCCTTCGATGAGCAGGGGCAGGCCGACAGTTACGAGCGCCGCATTGAAATTTGTGAACGTGCGTACCGGATTCTGGTGGACGAAGTCGGGTTTCCGGCCGAGGACATCATTTTTGACCCCAACATCCTGACCGTAGCCACGGGCATCGACGAGCACAACAATTACGCCGTGGACTTCACCAAGGCTACGCGCTGGATCAAAGAAAACCTGCCCTACGCGAAGGTGAGCGGGGGTGTTTCCAATGTCTCGTTCTCGTTTCGGGGCAACGAACCCGTTCGGGAGGCCATGCACTCAGCTTTTTTGTACCACGCCATCAAAGCGGGGATGGACATGGGCATCGTCAATGCCGGGCAATTGACGGTCTACGATGACATTCCCAAAGACTTTCTGGCACTGGTCGAAGACGTACTGCTCAACCGCCGCTCCGACAGTACCGAGCGCCTCGTGACGTTTGCCGAAACGATCAAAAATAAAGGCAAATCCGAGCAAATTGTCGACGCCGCCGAATGGCGCGGATCGCCCGTGAACGAACGCCTTACCCACGCGTTGGTGAAGGGCATCGCCGATTTTATCGACGAAGACGTCGAAGAGGCCCGCCACCTATTCAGTAGGCCGATCGAAGTCATCGAAGGGCCGCTGATGGATGGCATGAACGTAGTCGGCGATTTGTTTGGCGAAGGCAAAATGTTCCTGCCGCAGGTCGTGAAGTCGGCGCGGGTGATGAAAAAAGCGGTGGCGTATTTGCTGCCATTTATTGAAGCAACCAAAACCGCTGGGGTGAGTTCCTCCAATGGAAAAGTGCTGATGGCGACGGTGAAAGGCGATGTACACGACATTGGCAAAAACATAGTGGGCGTGGTGCTGGGTTGCAACAACTACGAAATCATCGACCTGGGCGTGATGGTGGCAACGGAGAAAATCCTGGCGGCGGCCAGAGAGCACCACGTCGACATCATCGGGTTGAGCGGCCTCATCACGCCGAGCCTCGACGAAATGGTGGGCGTGGCCAAAGAAATGGAGCGACAGGGTTTCAAAATACCCCTGCTCATCGGGGGGGCTACGACGTCGCGCATTCACACGGCGGTAAAAATCGACCCGCATTATTCCGGGCCGGTGATCCACGTACTCGATGCGTCGCGCTCGGTGCCGGTGGCCGGTCGCCTGACGCAATCGGCTCAGAGTCAGGAAGAAATCTGGAAGGAAATCAAAACGGAGTACGCCCGGCTCCGCGAAGAACACGCCCGTCGGAAAGCCGATAAAAACTTCGTTTCCATCGAAAAAGCCAGGGACAATAAAGCAAAAATTGACTGGTCGGGCTTCGTGCCCACCAAACCGCAGTTTCTGGGAACAAGGGTTTTCGACGACTACGATTTGGCCGAAATCGCGAAGTACATCGACTGGACGCCCTTTTTCCAAACCTGGCAATTGCACGGTAAATACCCGGCGATTTTTGACGATAAAATCGTTGGTCAGGAAGCCCGGAAGTTGCACCACGACGCGGTGGTGATGCTCGGCGAACTCATCCGGGACAAGTCGTTGCAGGCCAAAGCGGTCATCGGCTTCTGGCCCGCCAACTCCATGCAGGACGATATTCTGCTGCACGATTTTGAGGAAATCAACCGCGAAATTCCCTGCGAGCGGCACGGGAGTCACCAACATTTGGAGTATAAACTATCAAGTCCGAAGTATCAGGCCGAGCACCTGATTGCACCGGGCACCTTGGACTTAGGACTTTGTACGCTTCGGCATCTCCGCCAGCAAAGTGAGAAAGCCGCCAATCTGCCCAACTATTGCCTGAGCGATTTCATCGCTCCGCTCGAAAGTGGCCGCGAAGATTACCTCGGGGGCTTTGCCGTCACGGCGGGCATTGGGATCGAGAAACTCATTGAAAAATACGAGCGCGACCACGACGACTACAACAGCATCCTGGTTAAATCGCTGGCGGACCGCCTCGCCGAGGCCTTTACCGAGTTAATGCATCAGCGCGTCCGCCGCGAATTCTGGGGCTACGCACCGAATGAACAACTTGACAATGAGGCTCTTATCAAGGAAAAATATCAGGGTATCCGCCCTGCGCCGGGCTATCCGGCCTGCCCCGAACACACCGAAAAAGCAACCTTGTTCGAGCTGTTGCAACCCGAAAGCATAGGCATCACCCTCACGGAAAGCTTCGCCATGTACCCCGCCAGCAGCGTGAGCGGTTGGTACTTTTCGCACCCAGAAAGCCGGTATTTCCCCGTTGGTAAACTCCAGAAAGACCAGGTAGTGGACTACGCCAAACGCAAAAACAGGAGCGTGGAGGAGATGGAACGGTGGTTGGGATCGGTGTTGGGGTATTGAATCGAGGTAGCCAAAAAGTTTGCTAATCGTAAACCTAACGTTTACTTTTAGCAAACTTTTTCGTTCATGTTCAATATTATTGCGCGAAGAACCTTGATGGAATACATTCAAAGATATCCAGAGTCGGCGACGGCTTTACGCAAGTTGTACAACGAATTAGTGAAGGCCGAATTTCAGAGTTTCAATGAACTTAAACAGGCATACGGAAATGCCAGTATTGTTGGTGATAGCCGGGTGATTTTCAACGTAATGGGAAACAAATACCGTCTGATTATACGTGTTAGTTTTCAACATAAACGGATGATGATCAAGTGGTTTGGTACGCATCAGGAATACGATAAAATTAGTGCCGAGACCATTGAATACCCGTCTGCAACTTCATAATTTCACGCATAAACGACCCGTAGCCATGAATGTCCGCGTCTTAAAAAATGAGCAAGACTACGAGGCTGCGTTGCACCGGGCCGACGAAATATTTAATGCTGCACCGGGCACGGCAGAGGGTGAAGAGGTAGAGTTGTTGTTTCTGGTTATAAAAGATTACGAGGATAAACACTACCCCATCCTGCCGCTCGATCCGATTGAAGCATTGAAATTGGCGATGGCCGAAAAAGGGATTAAAAACAAAGACCTGACCGAACTCATTGGCAGCAAGGGCTACGTTTCGGCGATTTTGAACCGGAAAAAACCACTGACGCTAAAAATGGCCCGGCTCTTTCACCAAAAATTAGGTATTCCGGCGGAGACGTTGCTGGCCGGGGGCGACTGAGGGGGCCTGATAACTCGCCAGCCGCGCCGGTTTTTAGCCAATTGCCACATTGCGGGAGCGTCCGCAAATCCAAAGGGCTTTCTTCAGGTTTTCAACTTGTGGGTGTAGCAACGCTTACCCCCACGCCTCCCGCAAAAATCGCAGCCAGTTTTCGTAAAAAATATTCTCAATATCATCCGGCGAATAGCCCCGTTGGGCGAGCAGTCCTTGCAGGTTTTGTACGTCGGCGATGGTATCCACGTCGTAGGGAGATTGCTCAGTGCCAAAGGCTCCATCGAGGTCGCTACCAATGGCCACGTGCTGGCTGTTGCCGGTCAGTTGGCAAATGTGGTCGCAATGGTCGATGAGGGTATTCAAGCTGACGCCCGCTTCGCGCGGATTGATCTGTCGCTGCGTCAGGCCGGGTTTCAGCATCCAGGCGTCCAGGCAGCCACCAATCACGGCCCCCCGCTCCACGAGGCGTTTGATCTGATCGTCAGTGAGTTGGCGTTGGTGGGGAACTAATACCCGGCAATTGTGGTGGCTGGCCCAAACCGGCCCCTGGTACAAATCGAGCGCTTCGCTAAACCCCTCGTCGGTTAGGTGCGTAACGTCGAGAATGATCCCCAGCCGGTCCATTTCCCGCACCAAATCGCGGCCCATCGGCGTTAGCGGGCCACTTTGCCCCGGCCCCGGTGCGTACCGGCCCGGCCCGTAATGCGCCGGGCCGAGCGCCCGTAAGCCGTAGGCGAAGGCTTTTTCGAGGTACGAAACATCAATCAGCGAATCGGCTCCTTCGAGGCTCAGGATGTAACCTACGGGTTTCTGCGCGTTGGGAATCGCCCCGTTCTGCCAGTGGGCCAGATGGGTTTCGAGTTGGGGCAGGTTGGTGATCTGCACCATTTCGCCCGCCTCCTGCATGGCCTGGTACCAGCTTTGTTGGGCCTGGGTCATGGCCCAGGCCTGCGCCGGGGAATGCCAACCCGGTAGCGATGTGTCCGGGGCCACAAACCGCGCAATCTGCGTGGCGACCACCAGGCCAATATTTCCTTTTCGTAAGTCGGGTAAAGCGACGGTGTTTCTACCCCGGTCGATGAAATCACTCAATCCGAGGGCTTTTTCCCGCGCCCGAATTGCCGAAACGGGTTGGGTCAGATCACGATTCCACTCGATGGCATTCATGGCCAGATCGAGGTGGGCGTCGATGAGGAATTTAGGGCATAGTGCAGAGGGCATAGGGCATAGTTGAACTGGTCAGGAAGGTTATTACACGGAGATTCACAGAGAAAGTAGAGATTCACAGAGACCGGGAAGATTTCTTCGTGAATCTCTACTTTCTCTGTGAATCTCAGTGCAATAACTTCTTAAACCCATTCACATAGGGCATAGTTGAACGGAACGGTTTGCAACGGTTTGACCGATAGTTTTTCATCAAAACTGAAGCTGACGGTTGCGGGCGATGACGTTCCATTTTTTGGTAAAAACGCCGTTTTCAACGACAAATACCGCCTCGTATAGCGCGACCGTTGGGCAAACGTGCATGGGTACGGCGTACCAAACTTCGCCGACCTGGTGCTGCCGCGTGTCGGCCACGCGAACCACCAAATGCTCCTCGCTTTGGCGGAGTTGCTCGGCGTCGGGTGCGTTGAGAAACTGAACACGGGGCAAGGGATTTTCGGCAGCGACCGATTTATGGCCTAAATCGAGGCAAAGCGTTTGTTCGTCAAGGATTGAAATAACGCGCGTGAGCAGGACCGCCGCCCAGTCGAAGGGCAAATCGGGCAATGTTTGCGCGTATCCGGCATCCCAAAACACGAACGTACCCGGACTGACCTGCACACTCGCCGGTTCGGGGTATTCACGCCGGGCATGGATCACAAACGTTGGTGTACCTCCGATAACCAGTGGAAGGGTTTTCCCGAAATTTTCCTGAATCACCTGCTGGGCAGTTTTCGCCAGGGTGTAAGCCGCATCGGCCCGCTGGCGACGACGCTCTAAATCGGTATCGTGAATGTGCCCGTCGTAGGCGTGAAGCCCCACGACGTTGAGGTTGGGTAGCATTTGGCAAGCGGCAACTAAAGTCAATGCGTCGGCAGGAAGTACGCCAGTCCGATTCATGCCCACGTTGAGATCAAGATACACATCAACTGCTCGACCATCAAATGCCTGAGCCAAGTGTTGTGCCGCCTGAAAATTGTCGATCAGGCAGGAGAATTTTACGTTTGGAAAAGCCTGCGTCAGGGCCGCGAACCGCGCTGCTTTGGGGCCAACGGGGGGATAGGCCAACAGCACGTCGGGAGCATTGGCCAATGCCAGCATTTCGGCTTCGGCGATGGTCGCGCACTTGAACTGCTGAATCCCCGCCGCCAAAAGTAGTTCCGTGACTTCCCTGATTTTGTGGGTTTTAACGTGCGGACGCAAACGAACCGCATCCCCGCTGAGTTGGAGGGCCGTTTGGATATTTTGCGCGACCCGATCCGGGTAAACGAGCAGCGCGGGCGAGTCGATGGCGTGAGCATTTTCGACGAAAAACCAAGGATTATTCATCGGTGTCCGGCGCTTTAGCGACTACGTCGATTTCCACTTTAATGCCATTGGCCAACCCTGATTGTACCGTGGTGCGGGCGGGTTTTACGCCCGAAAAATAACTGGCGTACACTTGGTTGTAGGCGGCAAAATCGGCGATGTCGGCCAGGTGAACCGTGCTTTTTACCACATTGTCCCAGGTGCAACCGGCGGCTTCGAGAATGCGCTGGACGTTGTGCAGGGTGAGGCGGGTTTCCTCCTCGATGGTACCTAGGACGAACTTGCCTTTGGCAAAATCGATGGGTCCCTGACCCGACACGTACAACCAGCCATCCACCAAAACGCCGGAGGAAAAGGCACCCGTCGAGAAGCCTTCGCGGGCGTCGGGGTGGGGGATTTCTGTTTTTTTCATGGCGTGTTTGAAATAAAATAGAGTGTTACAAAATTGATTTTGCCGTCCGGCGGGTTGGCTGGCGTTCACCCGCCGGAAGGCAAAAAAGCCGCCGGGGACGCCCAGTCCGATGGGGGTTTAAAGCACCCACCGGACGATCAAATCGCCGACTTCGATCATAATCAGGATGATGATAATCCACTCCAGGCGGGTGCTTTCGCGGTTTTGGAGGAACTCGGTGAAGAGCGTCAGGTTTTCCTGAACGATTTTGAGTTTGTAATCCACGTCGCGGTAGCGCATCCGCAGGTCGAAAGTCTTCTTGAGGCCCTCGTCAATTTTCCCGAGCAACTCGTTTTCCCAAACACTGTCGGGCGCGTCGAAAATGTAGAGGTTGTCGATGATGCTATTTTTGATGTTGAGCGTTTTGCCGATGAATTTGAGCAGGTTAGTTTTTGAAATCGGCAGGCTTCCGTTGCGTTCGAGTTGGTCGGTGAGGCGTTTGGTATCGGTCAGGATGCCCAGGCCGAGGTCTTCGTAATA
Source organism: Cytophagaceae bacterium (assembly GCA_026785975.1). Lineage (GTDB taxonomy): Bacteria > Bacteroidota > Bacteroidia > Cytophagales > Spirosomataceae > JAJAZB01. Next base: position 9,166 of record JAJAZB010000216.1, read on the forward strand.
ATCGAGTGCCACGGATTGCGCCACGTTGAGCATCACGATGCGCAGCCCCTCGTCGGTGAGTTCGGGCAGGCTGATGGCGTTGTACGTGGTTTGGATGGGTACGCCGGGATTGATGAGAATCTCGAAGTCTTCGCGGTAATCCTGACTGATTTCGTCCTCGGCGTAGGTGCGGATGAATTTGAGCAAATTGCTCTTTTCCAAATCGCTGAACCCGGCGAAAGCCACCACACCGTAGCTGAAGAGGTAGAAATACTGGTCGGTATCCTGTTTGTAAAACAGTTCGGAGTTGTTGGCTTCGAGGGGCGAACTGGTGTATTCACTCCGAAACTTTTTCAATTGAATCACCTCGGCGATCTGGTAGGCTTCGATGTTCATGCGCGGATAGGATTGTTTAATCCAAAGGTAGGAGTTCTACGGTGTAAGGTGACGCATTGGTCTGGAACCGGGCGGGCAATGGCGATTTTGTTTCGTCAACTTGCTTATCTTGCCCGACGAACGACTCACAAACCCCTTGACGACGTACATCCGTTGAAACCAATTCCCTACCGGTGGCGCATTTGCGCGCTCTTGTTTCTGGCCACAACCATCAACCACCTCGACCGGCAGGTGTTCGGTATTCTCGCGCCTCAACTTCAGGCCGATTTTAGCATTAGCGAAGAACAGTACGGGTGGATTGTCAGCGGGTTTCAAGCCAGTTTCGCGGTCGGGCTGGTGAGCGCGGGCTGGCTCCTCGACCGGTTTGGCATCCGGCTCATTTATGCGGCGGCGATGCTGCTCTGGAGTATTTCCGACATGGCCCACGCGTTTGGTCGCGGGGCGGTGAGTTTTGGGTTGGCGCGGGTGGGGCTGGGCTTTGGTGAGGCGGGCAATCCGCCCGCGTTTGTGAAGGTACTGGGCGAATGGTTTCCGTTGAAAGAGCGGGCATTTGCGGCGGGTCTCGTCAACTCAGGCGCCAACATCGGCGCGATCGTGGCCCCGTTACTGGTTCCGTATCTGGCGATAAATTTTGGCTGGCAGTGGGCGTTTATCGGTACGGGACTGATTGGCTTTGTCTGGTTGGCGCTCTGGTTGCCCAGCTATCACCCGCCCCGGCTGCATCCGAAACTATCCGCGCAGGAATTGGCCTTTATCGAAAGCGATCGCCCGGAGGGACAGCCTTTAGTGACAACCGGCCCGGTATCGTACCGCTTTCTGCTGACGTTACGGGCCACCTGGGGCATTGGGTTGGCGCGTTTTCTGACCGACCCCGTCTGGTGGATTTTCCTGTACTGGTTACCTAAATTCCTGGCTAAAAACCACGGCTTGCAACTGGGTAGCATCGGCCCGCCACTGCTGACGATTTACCTCGTGGCCGACGTGGGCAGCATCGGGGGTGGTTGGTTTTCGTCGTATTTGTTGAAACAAGGCTACTCCCTCAACACCGCCCGCAAAGTCACCATGTTGCTGGCGGGCGTATGCGTGGTGCCAATTTTTTTCGCTTCCCGCACCACTGATCTTTGGACCGCCGTGGCGCTGACTTCGCTGGCCGTAGCGGGTCATCAGGCCTGGGCGGCTAATATTTTTACGCTGCATTCGGATATTTATCCACCCCGGATGGTCGCTTCGGCGACCGGGTTGACGGGCCTGATTGGGGCCATCGGCGGTATGCTGGTCGCGCCGGTCGTGGGGGCCGTGTTGGGTTTTACGGGTAGTTATATCCCTATTTTTACAGTGGCGTCGCTGGCTTATTTGGCGGGTTGGGGATTGCTGCAGGGGTTGGTGCCCCGCATTGCGCCCCTGCAAGTAGACTAAAAAAAAGCCTACTCATTTCTGAATAGGCCTCGGGCAAAAGTAGGGATGCGCACCGGATTATTGTTCAATTTCAACGTGTTTGCGGAAGCCCTTCGTCTTGTCGTTGAAGGGCAGGAATACCAACCAGTGGCCGTTCTGATATCGCGCCGAAATGCTGGTTACGTCCACGTCATTCGGCAAAACGAAGTTGCTAATCGAACTGGGCAGGTACGTGCTGGCTTCCGCGTCTTCACGGGAGGCGCTCCTCCGGGCCAGAACGGGGTGGAGTTGGTAAATCCACAAACGTCCGTCGGATACGTCGACCTGAAGTTGGTCGGCTTGTAGTCCGGGCACGTTCACCAAAACTTCATAGCCTTCCTCTTGCCGGGCTACCTGCACCCGTGATTGACTGCGCCCCCCATTCAAGGTGTTGAACAAGTCGACACTGGCTAATATTTCTTTTGGAATTTTGATCGTCTTCATGATTTTTCGTGTTGATATCCGTGTTGTTAAAAGACTGTGCCGAATCCCACTTTTGTCAAAAAGGCAGGCTTAAAAACACGAAACGGCCAATTTGACGGGGTGCGGTTTTCCGAACAAAAGGTATCAATACCCAATTGGAAAGCAGGATTGGAAACCACTCCCCGTGGCGGTACATTTGTATTTCTGAATGCGCTCGTACGATGACTAAAATTACTGAATACATTCGCCAGGCTGCTGGTAAACCGCTTTTTTCCATTGAAATCATTCCACCGCTCAAAGGAGAAAGTATCCGTGCGCTGATGGATTCTCTTGAACCGCTGATGGAATTCAAACCGCCTTTTGTCGATGTCACCTACCACCGCGAAGAATATCTTGAGAAGGTAATCGATGGCCAGATTGCCCGGATTCCCATTCGCAAACGCCCCGGCACGGTGGGTATTTGCGCTTCGCTGATGCAACGTTTCGGAGTAGAAGCGGTGCCGCACGTGATCTGTGGCGGTTTTACGAAAGAGGAGACCGAAGATTTTCTCTTCGATCTGCACTACCTCGGCGTTGAAAATGTGCTCGTGTTGCGCGGGGACCCGCTGAAAGGGCACTCGACGTTTAGCCCCGAAAAAGGCGGCCATGCGTTTGCAACCGACTTGATTAAACAGGTTGTCGATATGAACAACGGGCGTCTCCTGCACGAAGAAACCAAATCATCACCCACCAACTTTTGCGTTGGCGTGTCGGGCTACCCGGAAAAGCATTTCGAGGCGCCCAACCGCAACGCTGATTTTAAGTTTTTGAAACAGAAAGTGGATTTGGGCGCGGAGTACATCGTCACGCAGATGTTTTTTGACAACCAGAAATTTTTCGATTTTGTCGCGAAATGCCGGGAAGCCGGGATCGACGTGCCGATCATTCCGGGCCTGAAACCGCTCTCGACCCGGAAGCAACTCACCGCGCTACCCCGGGTGTTTCACCTCGATATTCCCGACGAACTCGAAGAAGCCGCGATGGCTTGCCAAACCGACAAGGAGGTTCGGCAGGTGGGTATCGACTGGGGCATTCAGCAATGCCGCGAACTGATCGCGGCGGGCGCGCCGGTGCTCCATTTTTACACGATGGGCAAGTCGGATAATGTGCGCAACATTGCGGAGGCTGTTTTCTGACGACAAGCGTTGACAACTTTTTAAAAGTTGTCAACGCTAAACACAACCAACTTCTAAGTCATGAAACTCGTCGAATGCCCCCGCGATGCCATGCAGGGTCTGGCGCATTTCGTGCCGACTGAGGTGAAAGCCGTGTATCTCAACCATTTGCTGGAGGTGGGTTTTGATACGCTCGACTTCGGGAGTTTCGTGTCGCCCAAAGCGATTCCGCAACTGCGCGATACGGCCCAAGTACTGGCGCAGCTTGACCTGTCGGCGACAAAAACCCGGTTGCTGGCCATTGTGGCCAACCCGCGTGGGGCCACGGATGCCTGTCAGTTTGAGGAGATCAGTTATCTGGGTTACCCGCTGTCGGTATCCGAAACGTTTCAGCAACGCAACACCAACCGGTCGATTACGGAGGCTCTCGGCGAACTGGCCGAAATACAGAATTTGTGCATCCGGGCAGGAAAAACGTTGGTTGTGTACCTTTCGATGGGTTTTGGCAATCCGTACGGGGATGCGTACAGCCCGGAGATGGTCGCCGGGTTTGCGGAGAAATTAGCGGCCATGGGCGTAAAAATCGCGGCCCCTTCGGATACGGTTGGCTCGGCCACCCCCGCCGAAATCGAGGATTTATTCACGACGTTGATCCCGGCTTTCCCGGCGATTGAATTTGGTGCGCACCTGCATTCGACGCCCCAGGCAGTCGAAGCGAAAATCGCCGCTGCGTACAGCGCCGGAGTACGACGTATAGACGGCGCGTTACGGGGTTACGGCGGCTGCCCGATGGCCAAAGACGACCTGACCGGCAACCTGCCCACCGAGCGCATTATTGATTGGCTGGAGAGCCAAAATATTGATTTACAATTGAATAAAGATGCTTTCGCCGAGTCGATGGCGTATTCCAGTCGGGTTTTTTAGAAATTAAGTGTAATGGGTTCAGACGATTATAACCCGAAGTCTGACTCCTTCAACTATGCACTATGCCCTCTGCACTATGCCCTAAATCTCCATAAAATTCGTCCGCACTTCTTCTTTCAAAAACCGCAGGGCTTCATCCGTTGGATTGGGGCTGAGTAGCACCCAACGTTCAAAAATTTGCCGGGAAAGTTCGATGGGAGCGGCTTCGGCGGGAAGTTCCTGCGCCGCCGTGTTGATGGTGGCCACGACTTCATTCATGGCGTGACGAATATGCGCCCAGGCTTCGTTGCTCAGGTACACTTGCTGAGCCAGGTTGTGGTTAAATTCTTCGCGTAAATCGGTCAGTAGCACTTGCTGAAGTTCGAGGACACTTTGGGCATTGCCGCTTAGGCGTAGCAGGAGATTGTTGGGGCTGGAACGTTCCAGAAATAACACCATGCGTTCGTAAGCCTGCAACCGGATGGGCAACAGTGTGCGGGCGTAGTCGGCCTTCAGGTCGGTCTGCTTTTGAATTAACTCTTTGTTCAGAAATGCGCGCACCGTCAGGTACATGGCGTACAGCACGAGTGCGCCAGGAAGGACGATTTTTACCAGTTCGGTCAATAACTCCATATTTCAAGCGAGTGCGTAGCCGGATTCCAGCGAATGAAGGGGCAAAACTACTAAATTCGCTTCCAAACTATTATATCCAAAGCAGTCCTTCAACGTCTGACGATGGGTTCGCCTCCGTTCATGAACAAACCAATTGAACCGGTTCATTTGACCGCCGCCGCCCAACAGCAGATTCGCGCCATTGTGCGGGAAAAAGGCATCCCGGAATTTTACAGCCTGCGAATCGGTCTGCGCGGGGCCAGTTGCGGGGCCTCGTACCTGTTGGGCTTCGATACCCGCGCCGAGGCCGATGAACTGTACGACGTGGCGGGCATTTCCATTCTCATCGACCGCTGCCACCTGATGCACGTGCTGGGGCTGGCCATCGACTTTGAAGACGGGGAGGAAGGAGCCGGTTTTACGTTTAACAAACCGAATATTTCCTAATTATGCATTCCCATTTTTTATGGATTGCGGGAGAATTCTGTTTCAATTGACGCCTTTTAACTGATGTTGCGTAAACCTCCCCAGGTAGGGCCTTGCTCGATGCCCCTTCAAAGTTAAAGTCTTGAATAAAGTAGGTTGAACGATGAGGTTGTCTTTGAAACTTTGTCAAAGTTTAGAACTTTGACAAAGTTGACGCAGCAGCATACCAACTAATCACTCAATACAAGTAGGGGCTATAGCCCAGAGCGGGGTTTGGGGAGGTTGGCGTAACATCAGCTTTTAAGTATCTTGTCGACACATCTTATTTTGTTTTGCGGAAAATTGGCATGATTTTTCGGTAAGTACCTTTAATTCACTAACCCAATCCTTTAGCGTGCGCTTTCTGAAGAAGCATAGTTTGTTGATAGTGAGTCTGTTACTGCTTGGGTTAGGTTGGTTGATGTACCTAACCATTGAGCGAGGCCCGGTATCAGCCACCGAAACGCAGTACCTAACTTCGGTACAACAACACGCGCGCGACCAACTCAGCCGCTCGGAGGCCGACTTGCTGAAGGTGCAGGCCAATTTTTCCATCACGGCGGATTCACGATTTATTTACAGTCCCACCCAAACTGAACACCCATTTTTTATTTTTCGCAACGGGAAGATTTTCTACTGGTCCGATCATCTGTTTGTGCCCGAGTACCGGCAGGTGCGGGGGAATTACCGGGTACGGGCCGTTGACTGGGAAGGCAATCGTTTTTTGGTCAACCGGGTGTTGGTTCGGCAGAAACCCGAGGTCGTGGAGCTTTTTTCACTGATTCCCATTTATCACAACTACCGGGTTGACAATCAGAACTTAACGCCGGGATACAATACCGAAATTTTTCCGATCGATCCCCAGTCGCTATCCCTGACCCCCGCCGATCAGCCTCACAACCTGTATTCGGCCCGGAATGAGTTTTTGTTTTCACTGAATCCCCCCCGTCAGGAATCGCTGCACAATCAATCGGTGCCCAATGGAATTTTATGGGTTGGCGTGTTGGCGGTGGTATTAATGGGTGCCTACGTATTGCGTTGGGTGCCGGTGTTGGGTCAGAAACGGCACTACGAAGTGGGGTTTGGCCTGCTGGCGGCCTATCTGTTGTTGGTCAGAGCGGTGATGTTGTTTTACGGCATTCCGTTCACGTTCGGCGAGAACGAATTATTCAATCCTGCTTTCTACGCTTCGTCGGTGTTGTCGCCTTCCCTGGGTGATTTGCTGCTCAATGCGCTGGTGGTCACGTTGTTGCTGCTGTACATTGCCAATTACTACTTCCGTTCCCGCGTTTACCGCCGACTGGTCAATCAACCCCGCTGGGTCCGAATCGTTCTGGTGACGATCCTAACCGCACTCAGCTACCTGGTTTACGAATGGGTTTACCAGGTTCTGAACAACCTGTACATCAATTCCAGCTACGCGTTAGACCTGAAACTTAGCCTATATTTCTACAGCGAAACCCTCAAAATAGCCTGCCTGGGGGTATTTATCCTGGTTTCGATTGCGTACTTTCTGGCGCTGCATCTGCTGGCGAGTGTTTTTATACGCCTGAGGACCGGGTGGCTTTGGGGCTTGCTCAGTGTGATTATGGGCACGGGGTTGGGCGCATTGTTCATTTATCTGCTCGGGCATACCTCACCCAACTGGCCGCTTTTTGCGCTCAACGGGGGATATTTCGTGTTGTTGTGCCTGACGTGGCTACCCCGTTCGCTGTACTCGTTCCGGTACCAAACGTCGATTTATTTCTTCACCGGGGCCATCGTTGCCGCGCTCATCGGGGCCAATGTGGTGCATATTCAGGAACTCGGTAAAGATTTGCAGAACAAGCAGATTTATGGCGAAGAATACCTGGCCGAAAACGACAAATACGGTGAATTTCTGATCAATCAGATGAACCAGGAAATTCGGCAGGATACCGCCATCCGCCAGATGCTCCGGGATTCGACGCTCTCGCGCGAACGCGTGCAGCAGCGCGTCAAGCAGGCCCACCTTAAGAATTACTTCGACAATTACGACGTCGAGGTGTCCGTTTTCAATGCCGCCGGAAGCCCCCTCGACAATAGCCCCAATGCCCGGCCAATGGCCGATTTTGTGCGGCGCTACCAGCAGTCCCGCTACCGCACCCAGTACCCGAGTCTGTATTTCGTCAACGAGCCGGGCCAAAACTTCATTAAGGAATACGTGGATTTCGTGATCATTGATTCTACGGGAATACTACGAAATCCGGCGCGAGCCGTAGGAACGTTGCCGGGCCAGGCCCCGGCAACGTTGGGTGCCATCGTACTCGATTTGAAACTGCGCGATGCCATGCCCAAGCGGGTGTACTCGGAGTTGCCGGTCGATGTCCGGCAGCAGCAGATTCCCGAAGTTGCCAACGAATATAGCCACGCCATTTACGATGTCCGGGGGCGGCTGTTGTCGAGTGTCGGGGCCTTTAATTACAGGAAAAAATTACCAGCGCAGGTATTGAATGGAAAGATACTTTTTGAAGAGGGCGTTGAATTGCAGGATTTCCGGCATTTAGGCATTACGGGTGAAAACGGTCGCCGAATCGTTGTGTCATCCGAGGTCCGGTTTCTGGTGAGTATGCACGCCAGTTTTTCTTTTCTGTTTTTGATTCTGGTCGTATTCATCATTGGGTTGATTATTGGCTACGCGGTCCGGTACGGCTTTTCAACGAAGCGAATCAATTTTGCCACCAAAATTCAAATTTACCTTCACATTGCTTTTTTACTGCCCCTGCTGCTGGTGGTGGGTATTGCCATGAGTATCATTGGCGATACATTGCTCAAAAATCAGGAGAAATCGTACCTCGATCAAACCCGTAACGTGAGTACGGTTTTTGCGGGCCAACTCGACGCGTACGGCAAGGGAACAATCAGCCGGGGCTACCTGGAGCAGGAAGTGAAAAAACTGGGAACCGATGCAGGCCGAGACGTAAGCCTGTTTGACGCTACCGGACGACTGATGATTCCGAGTCAACCCGAAATTTATGAAAAAGGATTACTGTCGCGCTATATCAACCCCGAAGCGTACGCCCACATTATCGAAGATCGCGAGCACGAAATACTGCTCTCCGAGGCCCTGGGGAGCCTGAATTACAAAACGGCCTACATGGGTTTGAATGCCCCGGAGGGCAGTTTGCTCGGGGTAGTGAGCGTGCCGTTTTATGAATCGGCCGGGACTTATGAAAAGCAGATTCTCGACGTTGTTGGGTCCATTCTCAACACGTTTACGTCGGTGTTTCTGGTCTTGCTGGCCTTGTCGTACCTTGCTTCGCGGGCATTGACCGTACCCCTGCGGCTGATTACGCAGAAAATCCGCCGCACCAACCTCGACAAGCTCAATGAGCCGCTCAAGTGGAAATCGGATGATGAAATCGGGTTGCTCATTGGCGAGTACAACAAAATGCTCGTTAAACTCGAAGACAACAAGCAGGCCCTTTCGCAGAGTGAAAAACAGTCGGCCTGGCGCGAAATGGCCAAGCAGGTAGCGCACGAAATCAAGAATCCGCTGACGCCCATGAAACTGACGCTTCAGCAATTACAGCGCACACTGCCGACGGATCCCGCCACGAAACGGACGATCGACCGGGCCTTTAATTCGCTAATCGATCAGATTGACAACATCTCCGATATTGCCAACTCCTTCTCGGATTTTGCGAAAATGCCGGTTCCCAAAAACGAACTCTTCGATTTGGTGCCGGTCGTGACCAAAACGGTCGACTTATACGTTGACGACCGGAGTATTTCCTTGCAGACGGACATCCGGCCCGGCCGGGCCTACGTACTTGGCGACCGGCAGTTGATGAGTCGCACGATTACCAATCTGATTATCAATGCGATTCAGGCCGTGCCCGTCACGCGCAAGCCAGAATTGAAAATCAAACTGTACAGCAGCGAAGATTTTGTCGTACTCGAAGTCATCGACAATGGATCGGGTATTCCCGAAGCCATCCGACAGAAGGTATTCATGCCCAATTTCAGCACCAAAAACGGGGGGAATGGGGTTGGTCTGGCCGTAGCCAAACGGGGCATTGAACACGCAAGCGGAAGTATCTGGTTTGAAACTGAAGAAGGTCAGGGCACAACGTTCTACGTCAGTTTACCACTGGCCGACGTGAAGCAGCCGAGGGAGGTAGTTATTTGAAAATGTGCTAATTTGAGAATGTGCAAAATTCAGGCAATTTTCAAATTAGCACATTTTCAAATTCTCAAATTAATCATTCTTCCAACTTCACGTACCCCCAATTTTCGCCGGAGCGGATGCGGTTGAGTTGGGTATGCGTGATACCAAACTGCTTAGCGATCATTTTGAGGCGGCTTTTATCTTTTTTAAGCAGCTTTTTAATCATGATTACCTTGCTCTCCGTCAACTTATAATTCTTGGTGCGCCGAGGCATGGGTTTTTCCTTCAATGCCGGGTTCTCGCGGTTGTGCTCGTGCATTTGCTCACGCGTGGCCCACTTCAGATTTTCGTAGTGATTGTTAATCTTCTCGAAGTCAAGGTGGATCACAAACTTGTGTTCCGGGCTAGGTTTTTCCAGAAAAAAATCAGCTACCAATTTATGCACGTACCGATTGGCACTTTTGTTGCCCGGCAACCGGATATTCAGCGACTTATACCCCTGAATGACGGAACCTTTAATGAAATCACCCTCCGGATTTGATTGAAAGCTACGCAAGCGCCCGTAACTGGACACCTCGTAGTGGGGCGGGTTTTCGACCCCCTCAAACCGAATCAATTCCCAGCGTTCATTCCAGAAACTGTTATTTCTCTTTTCAATCATGGCGTACCTCCATTGTTTGACCTGACCATTTTAGGGGCTAAACGTTTTACAGTAATAAATGTTCAGAAAAGGTCAGTATGATGTAAATTTCCTGTACGAAATCAAGGATATGCCGCTTTTTATTGCACCTAACAGAAAAAGCCATGAAAAAAACGCTGATTATCGGAGCATCAGAAAACCCGGATCGTTATGCCAATAAAGCCGCGCACCGGCTACTGTTTCACGGCCATCCGATTGAACTACTGGGCCTGCGGGCGGGCAAGATTGCCGACCGGCCCATTCAGACTGGTCAGCCTACCCTCGACGGGATCGACACGGTGACCATGTACGTTGGGCCGCCCCGCCAGCCTGTACTCTACGAGTACGTGTTGAGCCTGAAACCAAAGCGAATCATTTTTAATCCCGGTGCCGAAAACCCGGAGTTTCAGCAACTGGCCGAGCAGCAGGGTATCAAAATTCTCGAAGCCTGTACGTTGGTACTTCTGGCGACGGAACAATTTTAAATTAGTGCTTAGTGCGCTGTGCTTGGTGCAGTGTTGTTCTGAACAAAGCACAGCGCACTGAGCACAATGCACTAAACTACCACCGGATGAGCGCTGAGGCCCAAGTAAATCCACTGCCGAAGGCGGCCAGACAAATCAAATCGCCGGGTTGGACGCGGCCCGCCTCCCAGGCTTCGGTCAGGGCGATGGGGATCGAGGCGGCGGTGGTGTTGCCGTAGTGCTGGATGTTGTTGACAACTTTATCTTCCGACAAACCCATTTTCTGCCGGACGTACTCCGAGATACGCAGATTAGCCTGGTGCGGCACGAGCAAACTGATGTCGCTGGTGGTGTACCCGTTGGCGTCGAGGGCTTCCTGAATGACCTCCGGGAAACGCTGAATCGCGTGTTTGAACACCGCGCTGCCGTTCATTTTAACTTCCATGTCGCCATTTTCGAGCATATCCGGCGCAAACCAGCGATCGGGTCGGCTGCCACCGGGGCCTTTTACGTACAAGTCCTCGGCGTAGCGTCCGTCGGCGTGGAGATGGGTTGAGAGAATCCGATGGTCTTCAGAATCAGTGGCTTGTAAAACGACTGCCCCGGCTCCGTCGCCGAAAATGACGGCTACGTTACGGCCCTCGGTGCTTTTGTCGAGGAAGGTCGACTGAATTTCGGCCCCCACCACGAGTATATTTTTGTACATCCCCGAACGCACAAACTGATCGCCAACCGAGAGCGCGTAAATGAAGCCCGAACACTGATTTTTGACATCGAGCGCCCCGATCGTTTCCAGGCCCAATTCCCGCTGGAGCAACACGCCGTCGCCCGGAAAATAGTAGTCGGAGGTGATGGTGGCCAGGATGATGAAGTCAATGTCGCCGGGTTGCAAACCGGCCCGCTCGATGGCCTGGCGCGAGGCATGGGCGGCCATGCTGGCGATGGAGTCGGTGCCATACGTGAAAAACCGTCGTTCACGGATGCCCGTCCGTTCCTGAATCCAGGCGTCGGAGGTATCCATTATTTTTTCTAAATCCTGGTTGGTAACAACCGTTTCGGGTACGTAATAACCCAGCCCGGCGATTTTGGAGTACGGCATTTGAGATGACAATTTCAGTGAAAAGTTAAAAGTTAAGAATGAAAAGTTAAGAATTCATCCAACTTTTCATTTTTAACTTTTAACTTTTCACTGTTAACTCTTCACTTTCAATTGGTACTACGCTAAATGAAAATTCTTCCATAATCAGGTTGGCCAGGAGTTTTTCGCAAGCGGTTCGCACCTGATTTTCCGCCGCCGTGCGGTCGGTAGCGTCTACTTCCAGCGTGATGTGCTTGCCAATGCGCACGTGGTCGATGGCATCCATGCCCAGGTTGTGCAGGCCCAGTTTGACGGCTTTGCCCTGCGGATCAAGGATTTCTTTCTGGGGCATGACGGTGATGTCGGCGAGAAATTTCATTCAGATAGATGGCTTCGCGGAATCGCGCTTTTTAAAAAAATGAGTAAGAACGGAAAGACCGATGTACAGGCCCACGATGAGTGGAATGGCGGCAAAATTGAGCAAAACCAGCAACATCGCCGACAAACCCAGAAAACTAAATTGAAGCCGGTTGCCTTGCCAGCCAAACGATTTGAATTTCAACGCAAACAAGGGGAGTTCGCTCACCATCAAATACGCCATGACGACGCTGTACCCGAGCAGCACCCAGAGATTGAGAATAAGATTTTGAAAACGGGGCTGGTACGTTAAAATCAAAGGCAACGAAGCGACCAATATGCCGTTGGCGGGCGTGGGAACGCCGATGAAGGAGTCGCTTTGCCGGGTGTCGATATTAAATTTGGCCAGGCGTAGCGCCGAACAAACCACCAGCGCGAAGGCCACATACGGAAGCAGCGGATGCAGTGGTTGACTTTGCCGGATCAATTGAAAAATCAGCAGGGTTGGAAGCAAGCCGAACGTAACCACGTCGGCCAGGGAATCGAGTTCTTTCCCGATCAACGATTGCACCCGCAGAGCGCGGGCGACAAAACCATCCAGAAAATCGAGAACCCCTGCCAGGCCAATGAGCCACCCCGCCGTGACCAGATCGCCCTCCATCGCCCGCACGACGCCAATGCCGCCGCAGAGCAGATTGGCGCAGGTCAGGGCATTGGGTAGGTGGCGAAGAAGTTTCAAGTTTGGGGGTTTGAAGAAAGGTCAACGAAATCCCTGGAGCAAAAACGGGTTCGACCGGCGCTCCGTACCGATGGTCGTTTCAGGCCCGTGACCGGGGAAAATGCGCATGGCGTCGCCCAAGGGTAAAAGTTGGGTGTAAATGCTGTTCATCAAGGCTTCGTGGCTACAGCCCGGAAAGTCGGTTCGGCCAATGCTCCCCCGAAACAGCACGTCGCCGCTGAAGCAGAGGTTTTGATCGCGGTTGACAAACGCCACGTGTCCTGGCGCGTGCCCCGGCACCAGGAGCACTTCCAATTCAGATTCACCAAAATACACCCGCTCCCCCCCAACCAGGTAGGATTCGGGTAAAATTTCTTCATAATCCCTGATTCCATAATTCGGAGCCAGCATTTTGGCGGTCCGCAGTACCGGCAAATCAGCCTCGTGCAGGCGCAGCCCGACGTGGTACGTGCGTGAAACGAAGGCGTTGCCAAGCACATGATCGACGTGCGCGTGGGTGTTGAGCAACCCGATAATTTTCAACTTCTGGGTTTCAATAAATTTCTTCAACGTGTCGCGCTCGCTCTGAGTGGCGCAACCGGGATCGATGATAACGGCCTCCAGGGTATCGTCCCAGAGGACGAACGTGTTTTCGGCGAAAGCATTGAAAACAAAAGTCTGAAAGCGAATCATTTATCTGAACAGGTGTTGTAGACAGCGGCAAACTTACAACTGTTTTGTACAGCGGATTGCCTAATCCGCAATAAAAAGCTGCGTTAGTAATCAGGATTCAGGTACGTGTACGGCCATTTTGTCCAGTCATCCACCAAGCCTGCTTTGACTGGATTATTCAGAACATAGGCAATAATTCGCGCCAGTTCAGCCGCATTGCGTACAATATGGTCATAGCTTTCTTCTTGCCAGAACGCCCCGGTTTGACCCAGTGAAAGGTTAGCCTTTTTGGCCGTGAATTGCTTGAACGATTGCATGACTTTATGCAAAGGGATTTGTGGGGGAATTTTGCTGATGACCAGGTGAGCGTGATTTGGCATAATCGTGTAAGCGATTAGTTCAAAAACCGTTGGGTGGCGGTGATGAAGCGCATCTACCACAAGCCGGGCGATTTCTGGTTGTGACAGCCAGCGCGGTCCGAAAGCGGCGGCATCGAGTACTTTGTCGAATTTGCCGAAATAGCGTCGGCGTTGCTCGTCGAGCAGATGGAGACGGGTTTCGTAATTAGGTTCCCTCCGATGAATGGTCAGCAATGCGGTCTCTTGGTCTGCTTTCAACTGCGCAATGGCCTCGCCTGTCAGACTGCCACTAAGCCGAACGTTGACGAGAAATGTAGCGCCATCGTGCTGAAAATGAGGAAGATTGCGGCGGTAGTACGTTTTGTACGCCATAATTGACACTGATCTGCACGAAGATCGACTTTAGGACGGATTAGGCAATCCGTTGTACAAATTCAGTAACCGCCTCGACGAACGCGACGGGCTGATCGGCCTGCACCCAGTGGCCCGCCCCGGCAATCGTCCGGATGAGGGCGCTGGGGAAAATTCGGAGAATATCCCGTTCATCTTCCGGCAAAATGTACGTTGATTCGGCCCCGCGCAGAAACAAAACCGGCTTCGGGGTTGGGCGGAGGTACGTGAGTTCGCTCCCCACCAAATGAATATCGCGCGTGAGCACGGGCAAGTTCAATCGCCAGCCGAAATGCCCCGTGGTCGCATCCCGGTAGAGGTTTTTTAGCAAAAACTGCCGAACCCCCGGATTAGCTTCGTAGCGGCTCAGCAGTTCTTCGGCCTGCTGCCGACCCGACAACGTTCGGAGGTCGATGGCATTGAGGCCAGCCAGAATCGGAGCGTGGTGAATCGGGTAAAATTTGGGCGCAATATCAACGACGACGAGCTTACTCCAGGCATCGGGATAGTTCATGGCAAACTGCATCGCCGTTTTCCCACCCATCGAATGACCGAGAATAATAGGTGCTTCCAGATTTTGATCGTCAATGAATTCCTTCAAATCGGCCGCCATCACCTCGAAGTCGAAATCATCATGGTGGGGCGAGCGCCCGTGGTTGCGTTGATCGAGGGTGAATACACGGAATTGGGTACTAAGCATTTTGGCCACCGTCAGCCAATTGTCGGCGGAGCCAAAAATGCCGTGTAAAATCACCAGCGCCGGGCCAGTTTCACCAGTTTGTCGGAAGAAGAGTTTCATGGAAAGTTGAACGCGGGCCGCCGCGCGGTTGAAAATTGAGAGTTCAAATTGCGGATTTTACCCGCGGGGCGGACCGCTTTCAATTTTCAACTACTGCACATAAATCACCTTTTCCCGCGATGCAACCATTTTGCCAAAGGGTATGATCGGCAACCGATAGTCGCGCATGACTTCTTCAAACAACGTGGCCCCGCCGGGTTCCACTGCCACGAGCAATCCGCCGGAGGTTTGTGGGTCGGCGAGCAGGAAGCGGCGTTCGTCGGGAAGCTCGGCGATTTTGTCGCTGTAACTGTCCCAATTGCGGTGAGTGCCACCGGGAATGGCATTTTGGGCAATATATTCAGCAAGATGGGGTAATTTTGGTACAGCACCGAAGTCAATTTCGGCGGAGAGCCTACTGCCCTCCGCCATCTCGATTAAGTGACCAAGCAGCCCAAAACCAGTGACATCGGTCAGCGCCTTCACCTGGGGCAACTTACCCAAAACCATACCGATTTTATTGAGTTGGGCCATTTGCCGGGGGGCCAGATCAGCGTGTTCGTCCCGGAGAATCCCTTTTTTCTGGGCCGTGGTCAGAATGCCCACGCCGAGAGGTTTGGTCAGGTAAAGCAGGCATCCTGCCGTGGCCGTGTTGTTTTGTTTGAGATGATCGAGGCGGACCCGACCCGTTACGGCCAAACCAAAGATCGGCTCGGTGCTATCGATGCTATGCCCGCCTGCCAGCGGGATTCCCGCCTCGGCACAAATGGCCCGACTACCTTCCAGCACCTGTTGGGCAATTTCGGCGGAAAGCACGTTGACGGGCCAGCCCAGAATCGCAATGGCCATCAGCGGCTGCCCACCCATGGCGTACACATCGGAGATGGCGTTGGCCGAAGCGATGCGCCCGAAATCGTAGGCATCATCGACGATGGGCATGAAGAAATCGGTGGTGCTGATGAGGGCCTCGCCGGTACCGAGATCGTACACGGCGGCGTCGTCGCGGCTTTCATTGCCCACCAACAGAGCGGGGTGAGAAGTCGGAATTGCTTCGGATTTAAGAATCGTGTCGAGGATTTTGGGCGAAATCTTGCAACCGCAGCCTGCGCCGTGGCTGTACTGGGTGAGGCGAATGGCCGTATCAGGGGAGTTCATGGAGAATGGGGGAGAAAGCCTGAACAAAAGTACATAGTCGAATTGGGTACTGACCGAATGCTTGGATAAATGCAAAAAAGGCCGAAATGGTTTTTAAAACAGGAGTTAACAATTTATTAATACGGAGAAAATGTATTTTTTCAACGACAGACTGGACTTGGGGTATAAATCAAGCCATTGGAAGGCTTTTCTCTCAATTCAGCCTGGGGCAGCAAGTTGGCGATGGAAGGGAAAAGTCGTTTCTTTGCGGCGAATTTTTCTGGCGTCTTACTTCTAAAAATTCAACACCTAACAAACTAACTCTTTTATGTTGAAGCAAAATTTACCCAAATTCAAGGCAATGGCGTTGGTACTTGGGTTGGCCTTGCTCGGTCTAGGGCAAACCGCTCTCGGACAGGCCATCACCACGGCGGCGTTCAACGGAATTATCACCGACCAGAAAGGGGAATCCCTGCCAGGCGCCACGGTGGTGGCCATTCACCTGCCCACTGGTTCGCAGTACGGCACTGTCGCCCGCGCCGATGGGCGGTACAACCTACCCGGTGTCCGGGTGGGTGGGCCGTACCGGGTTACGGCTTCCTTTGTAGGCTACAAAAACCAGGTGGAGGAAGACCTCACGCTGGCGCTTGCCGACGACCGGACCGTCAGTTTTACCCTCGCCGATAACGCGGGTCAGTTGCAGGAAGTGGTGGTGACGGGTGCCCGCAGCGGCGTCATCAACCCGGGCCGCACCGGGGCCGCGACCACCATCAACCGGGCCGCGCTCTCGACGCTCCCCACGCTGAACCGGAGTTTCAACGACTTCACCCGCGCCGACCCCCGCTCCAACGGGCAGAGCTTCGCGGGCCGCAGCAGCAGCTTCAACAACATCACCGTCGACGGTGCCCTGTTCAACAACGCCTTCGGTCTGGCCTCGACGGTGGGCGGGCAGACCAACTCGCAGCCTATTTCGATCGATGCTATCGACCAGATTCAGGTGACGATTGCGCCCTACGACGTGCGCCAGGGGTCGTTTACCGGGGCCGGAATCAACGCCGTTACCCGGAGTGGAACCAATGAATTCAGCGGGTCGGTGTACACCTTCGTTCGCAACAAGGAATTAGTGGGCAAGAAAGTGGCCGGTGAAGAACGCCAAATACTGGATTTCAGCAACCGTCAATTTGGCTTCCGCCTCGGTGGTCCGATCATCAAAAACAAGCTATTTTTCTTCGTAAACGCCGAACAGGAAAAGCGCAGCGATCCGGTAGATCCCAATTTTGTGCCCTTCCGCGCCGGGGGGCCAGCGCCTTCCTCGACCAACAACGTCTCGGAAGCCAACGCCGATAGCCTTCAGGCCCTGCGAAATTTCCTGGTTCAAAAGTACAACTACGATCCGGGCGCATTCGAGGGTTTTCAATACGAAACCTTCAGCCAAAAGGCCACGGCGAAAATCGACTGGAACATTTCGCAGAACCATAAATTCAACATCAAGTACAACTACCTGAAGTCGTACCGCGACGTGAACCCGAGCAACTCCGGGGCCTTGAACAACGGACGCGCCCCTTCCAATACGAACATTCCGTTCCAGGCCAGTTTGTACCGCATCAACAACAACCTCAATTCGGTGATTGCCGAATTGAACAGCACCTTCGGGGCCAAATTTGCCAACACCTTCCAGATTGGCTACACGGCCTTCCGGGATTTTCGCGAAAGCAGCGGGGGTATTTTCCCGACGGTGGACATTGGCAATGGCAAAGGGCAGTCGTTCACCTCGTTTGGGTACGAGCCATTTTCGGCCAACAACGTGCTGAATACCAACGTGTTTCAGATTTCGAACAACTTTACCATTTACGCCGGAAAGAACACGTTCACCATCGGGACGTACAACGAGTTTTACAAATTCCAGAACGGGTTTGCCCCCAACTATTACGGCGGGTACCAGTTTCGGTCTTTGTCTGATTTCTACGCCTCCGCCAACGGGGGGCAAAGGGTACTCCAGTACCGCCTCCAATACGCGCAGGGAGCGAGTGGGGAGTTTCCCTTCGTGAACATCACGGCCCGGCAGTTGGGCTTTTTCGTGCAGGATGAAATCGCGGTAAAACCCGGTCTGCGTCTGACCATCGGGTTGCGGGCCGACATCCCGACCATCCCCACGAAAATCGACCGCAACGAGAACGTCGCCAACCTGACCTTCCGCGACGGCGATAAGATCAACACCGACCAGGTGCAGAAAACCTCGCTGCTGTTTTCGCCCCGGGTGGGATTCAACTGGGACGTGAAAAACGACCGCACCCTGCAAGTGCGCGGCGGAGCGGGCGTGTTTACGGGCCGGGTGCCCTACGTGTGGGTCTCCAACCAGGCCAGCAATACGGGTACGCTCTTCGGGAGCTTCAACGAAAATCCGATTGGGGCAGCTCCATTCGTGGCCAACCGGACGTTTAGTGGCGATGTCAACGCCTTTCGTCCCACGGCTGGGGCGGCTCCGGTGGCCTATAACATCGCCGTCACTGACCGCAATTTCAAGTTTCCGCAGGTGTTCCGGGCCAACGTGGGTATCGACAAAACACTGGGAAATGGCTTCATCCTGACGCTGGAAGGCTTGTACTCGAAAGACATCAACGCCGTGTACCACGCGAATGCCAACCTGCCCGCCCCGAGCCAGACCCTGCGCGGATCCGAAGGCGGCGACAACCGCCCGATTTTCCTGACCAACAACGCGGCGGGTTTCCCCGCAACGGCCTTCAACCGGATCTACGGGTCGATCCCAACGGCACAAGGTGGCAATACGGCGGCGCGTCCGAACATTTCCGACGCCATCATCATGAAAAATACCAACCAGGGGTATTCGTATTCGCTGACGGCGCAGTTGCAGAAATCCTTCCGCAACGGGCTGTTTGCCACCGTCGCCTACAACTACACCGATTCCAAGTCGGTCAACGACGGCGGGTCGATTGCCCAATCCATCTGGCGCGACCGCGTGGTGTCGGGCGATCCGAACGCCAACGTGCTTTCGTACTTCAATGGGTTGCTGCGGCACCGCATCGTGGCCACCGGGGCGTATCAGATCAAGTACGCCAAGTTTTTCGGCACCACGGTTTCGTTCCTCTACAACCTGTCTCCGGGTAGCCGCTTCTCGTACATCTACTCCGGCGACCTCAACGGCGACGGCAGCGGCGGCGGCGGCAACGACCTGATTTTTGTGCCCCGCGACCGCAACGACATTCTCCTGCGCAACGTCACCTCCGGCGCCACTGTCACGTATTCCGCCAACGATCAATGGCGCGATTTGAATGCCTACATCGAGCAGGACGAGTACCTGAAGGAACGCCGGGGCCAGTACGCCGAGCGCAACGGAGCCGTTAGACCCTGGGTGGGCCAGTTGGATGCGAAGTTGATTCAGGATTTCTACGTGAAAGTGGGCGGGAAAACCAACACGATCCAACTCAGCGTGGACATGTTCAACTTCGGCAATTTCCTGAATTCCGACTGGGGCGTATTCAAATCGACCAACCGTCCGGCCTTGCTCAACTTCGTGGGGTACGACAACACGGGAGCCACTGCGACGGGCCGCCCAGTGTTCCAGTACAACTTTCAATCGGGTACCACGCCCCTGACGCAGACGTTCCAGAACAGCTTTGACATTTCCTCGCGTTGGCAGATGCAGTTTGGTCTGCGGTACATTTTCAACTAAGTTTTTTCAGTAACCCGACCCCTTAAAAATCGAAGCCCCTGACCCGACTACCCGGGGTCAGGGGCTTTTTTGTAGCTTTGTTGAAAAGCGCCCGCTCATGGAACGCATCACTGACATTTCCCAACTCGACCCCAACGGTACCTACACCTACGCCGATTACCTGCGGTGGCAGTTTGACGAGACCGTCGAACTCATCAAGGGGAAAATTTTCCGGATGTCGCCAGCGCCGCTGACGGCACACCAACTCATTTCTGGAGCGGTTTACGGAGAAATCTACCCTTTTTTCAAGCGAAAACCCTGCCGGGTGGTGGAAGCGCCCTTCGACGTTCGGCTGCCGAATCCGGAGTACCCGGTCACGAGCGATAAAATTTACACCGTCGTACAGCCCGATATCTGCGTCATCTGCGACCGGAGCAAACTCGACCGCCGGGGCTGCCTGGGCGCCCCCGACTGGATTGTTGAGATAACATCAGCGGCGACGATGAAAAAAGATTTTAGGGAAAAATTCAACCTGTACGAAGAGAATGGAGTACAGGAATATTGGATCATCGTACCGGAACAAAAATCCATCCAGCAGTACGTACTCAGTCAGGGCAAATATGCCTTGCAGGAATTGTTTGAATACAATCTGGAGCCTTCCAGCCAACGCATAACCCCCGCGCTATTCCCCGAGTTGACCATTGAACTCGAAGATATTTTTGGGGATTTGGAATAAAAAATGCCCTCCAGGTATCTTGATGGCATTTTTATTAGAAAACTTACTGACTCACCGCGTGGCTACCCTGTTCGTAGGGCGTACCGTACCGCGAATGCTCGGAGCCGTGCAACTCCTCCGGTGATAGGCTTTTGAAATAGTCGTAGGTGATCTTCAGACCCTCGGCGCGGGAAACTTTCGGTTCCCAGCCCAGAATTTCCCGCGCCCGGCTGATGTCGGGGCGGCGTTGCTTGGGATCGTCGGCGGGGAGAGGTTTTGAAATCAGCTTCTGGCGGGTTCCCGTCAGTTTGATGATTTCTTCGCCAAATTCCCGAATCGTGATTTCATCGGGATTCCCCACGTTGACGGGATACGCGTAGTCGCTCAGGAGCAGGCGATAAATCCCCTCGACCAGATCATCGACGTAGCAAAATGAACGGGTTTGCGAACCATCCCCAAACATCGTCAGGTCTTCGCCGCGCAGGGCCTGTCCGATGAAGGCGGGCAGCACGCGCCCGTCGTTGAGGCGCATCCGGGGGCCATAAGTATTGAAAATCCGTACGATGCGGGTCTCGATGGCGTGGTAGCGGTGGTAGGCCATCGTGATAGCTTCCTGAAACCGCTTGGCCTCGTCGTACACGCCGCGCGGCCCGATGGGATTGACGTTGCCCCAGTAGTCTTCGTTTTGGGGATGAACGAGCGGGTCGCCGTACACTTCCGACGTGGAAGCCACCAGAATTCGGGCGCCTTTGGCTTTGGCCAAACCCAGGCAATTGTGCGTCCCCAATGAACCAACTTTCAGCGTTTGAATCGGAATTTTGAGGTAGTCGATCGGACTGGCGGGTGAGGCAAAATGCAGAATGTAATCCAACTCGCCCGAAATGTGGATGTACTTCGAAACGTCCTGGTGATAAAAATCGAACTGCGGCAGTGGCGTCAGGTGCGCGATGTTCTTCATGTCGCCCGTGATGAGATTGTCCATCGCAATCACGTAGTACCCTTCTTTGATAAAACGGTCGCACAAATGGGACCCTAAAAACCCGGCTGCGCCGGTGATAAGTACTTTTTTCATCAGTGAGCAGTGATCAGTTATCAGTGATCAGGAATCTTTTGATGCTGAGAAAATTACATTAAATAGCTGTCGTACTTCACTCCTCTCGCTATGATTCCTGATAATAATCTTTACGAAAAATCGTATGCTTTTGCCATCCGCATTGTGAAAGCCTATAAATATCTGGCTGACGACAAGAGGGAGTTTGTGCTTTCGAGACAATTACTCCGCAGTGGTATGTCCGTTGGTGCCAATGTGGCTGAGGCTAACGGGGCCATTTCAAAAGCAGAGTTTTCGGCCAAGATTTCGATTGCCTACAAAGAATGCCTTGAAACTAAATACTGGCTTTGTCTGCTGAAAGACACGGGCTACATGGACGAAAAGTCTTTTCCGAGTATTCATCACAATGCGGATGAATTAGGCAAAATTTTGTTTTCCATACTCAAAAAAACGCGCATCGGTGTTTAGGAAACACGGATGCTCTGGCTTTTCTGATCACTGATCACCGTTTCCCGCCCGATGCTGTAATACGTAAAACCAATCTCGCGCATTTGATCGAGTTCGTACACGTTGCGCCCGTCGAAGATGAGTTTATTTTTCAACAACACGCTCATCACTTCAAACTCCGGCGTGCGAAACTGCGGCCATTCCGTCATGATCAGCAGCGCATCGGCTTCCTTGAGCGCTTCGTAAGGACCCTTCGTGAACGTCACGCCGTCGGCTTGCCCATTGAGTTGATGCCGGACATTTTCCATCGCCTCGGGATCGTACACTTTTACGGTGGCGCCCGCTTCCACCAGGGCTTTGATGTTGTACAAAGCGGGCGCTTCGCGAATGTCGTCGGTGTAGGGTTTGAAGGCCAACCCCCAGATTGCAAAGCACTTACCGCTTAAATCGCCGCCAAAATAATCTTTGATTAACGGAATCAGCTTCATTTTCTGCTCCTCGTTGACGGCCATCACCGATTTGAGAATCTGGAAATCGTAATCGAAATCCTCGGAGGTTTTGTAGAGCGCCTGTACATCTTTGGGGAAGCACGAACCCCCGTAGCCGATGCCCGCAAACAGGAAACGCTTACCAATTCGACTGTCGGTACCGATGCCCCGCCGGATGGCATCCACGTCGGCACCTACTTTTTCGCACAGGTTGGCAATTTCGTTCATGAAGGTAATCTTGGTGGCCAGAAACGCGTTGGCGGCGTACTTCGTCATTTCCGCTGAACGCTCGTCCATAAAAATGACCGGATTCCCCTGACGCACCAGCGGGGCGTAGAGTTTTTCCATCATCGTCCTGGCCTTCGCCGAACTGGTGCCAATCACCACCCGGTCGGGTTTCATGAAATCTTCCACGGCGACGCCTTCGCGCAGGAATTCCGGATTGGAAACCACGTCGAACTCCACCTGGGCGTGTTTGGCGATATGCGCACGAACTTTCTCGGCGGTACCCACCGGTACCGTGCTCTTGTCGACGATGACGGCGTACTGATCCAGGAGCGGGCCGAGGTCGTCGGCAACTTTAAGAATGTACTTCAGGTCCGCCGAGCCATCTTCCCCGGCTGGCGTGGGCAGGGCCAGAAAAATAACCTGAGCGCCTTTGATGCCCTCGGTCAGATTGGTGGTGAATTTCAAGCGACCTTCCGACGAGTTGCGGTGGAACAATTCCTCCAGGCCGGGTTCGTAAATGGGTACCTGGCCATTCTGCATTTTCTCGATTTTGCGGGCGTCGATGTCCACGCAAATGACCTGGTTCCCCGTCTCGGCAAAGCAGGTGCCGGTGACGAGGCCGACGTAACCGGTTCCAATAACAGCTAATTTCATACGATAAAGGAAAAATAGTTTGGCGGATTTTTTGCACTTTCCAAATGTGCGCCACAAAAGTAGGTTTTTTTAACTGCTCGTCTAAAAGAGCATTGTGTTTTACCGAAACCGGATGAAACTTCCTGAATCTGTGCAAAAAGTTGATGGCGTGATGAAATTTTTTGTTGCGCGAGGGCGTTGATTCGCCTAATTTCCTTTGGCAAATAAATTGGAGTCCAGTACAGATTTTATGAAATTTCCGCTACACTAAACCGACGCTGTTTCTGTGAATTTACCACTCGGTAACCAATTTGTCGTTTTTTAGTTGAAACCTGTATCTTCACAACAAATCATCAACAGGTTCTAAACCAACGAATACCATGACCACGATTGCGACCGGTGTGCCGACTGCCGCCGAAAACCAGGAACTCATCGCCCAAACCGTGCGCGATTTTGCCGAGCGGCACATTCGCCCCAACGTGCGGCAATGGGACGAGACGCAGCACTTCCCGGCTGATCTTTTCCATCGCCTCGGCGAATTGGGCCTGATGGGGGTCGTGGTGCCTGAAATGTACGGGGGCGCGGGCCTGGGTTACCGCGAATACGTAACGGCGATTGTCGAACTTTCACGCGTCGATCCGGCCATTGGTCTGTCGATGGCGGCCCATAACTCGCTGTGTACCAATCATATTTTGATGTTTGGGAACGAAGAGCAAAAGTGCAGGTATCTGCCCAAACTCGCGAGTGGAGCGTGGATTGGCGCCTGGGGACTCACCGAACCGAATACCGGCTCCGACGCGGGCAATATGCGCACCGTAGCCGCCCGGCACGAAACCACTGGCGATTGGGTGCTCAACGGCTCCAAAAATTTCATTACCCACGGACGCAGCGGCCACGTGGCCGTGGTCATCACCCGGACGGGGCCAGCCGGAGATCGGCGCGGCGCAACAGCGTTTGTGGTCGAACGGGGAACGCCGGGTTTTTCGGGTGGAAAAAAAGAGGATAAACTTGGGATGCGGGCGTCTGAAACCGCCGAGATGCTTTTTCAGGATTGCCACCTGCCCGATAGTCAGCGCCTCGGCGACGTGGGCGAGGGCTTTGTGCAGTCGTTGAAAATTCTGGACGGCGGGCGGATTTCCATCGCCGCGTTGAGTTTGGGAACGGCCATCGGGGCCTTCGACGCGGCGCTGGCCTACGCCCAGGAGCGGCAGCAATTCGGCAAACGTATCGCTGATTTTCAGGCGATTCAATTCAAATTGGCCGATCTGGCGACGGAAATTGAAGCCGCCAAACTGCTCGTTTACCAGGCGGCCGATCTGAAAGACGCGGGTCTGCCCGTGACCAAAGAGGCCGCGATGGCCAAATATTTCGCCTCCGAAGTTTCGGTGAAAGCGGCCAATGAAGCCGTGCAGATTTTTGGGGGCTACGGGTTTATTAAAGATTTCCCGGTCGAGAAATTCTACCGCGACTGCAAACTCAACACCATT
This sequence comes from Cytophagaceae bacterium, assembly GCA_026785975.1. Classification (GTDB taxonomy): domain Bacteria; phylum Bacteroidota; class Bacteroidia; order Cytophagales; family Spirosomataceae; genus JAJAZB01. The sequence goes on from JAJAZB010000216.1 coordinate 34,009, forward strand.
GGCGAAGGCACCAGCGAAATTCAGAAACTGGTGATTGCCCGGCAGATTTTGCGGTAATCCCATCGGGCCACGGTCTCCGTGGCCCGATTACATTTTAGATTTTTAACATGGAAAAGCCCGTCATTCGCAAGTTCAAATCCTGGGACGAGGTACCGAAAAACGACCTCGACTTTTGGC
>JAJAZB010000217.1 GCA_026785975.1 Cytophagaceae bacterium
CGGTGGTGTCGAGTTCGATGTCGAACACGTCGATGTCGGCGAAGATTTTAAACAAAACCCCCTTGCCCTCCATGACGGGTTTACTGGCGGCCGGGCCGATATTCCCCAGACCCAGCACGGCGGTCCCGTTGGAAATAACGGCGACAAGATTACCTTTAGCCGTATATTTATAAACGTCTTCGGGGTGAGCGGCGATTTCCAGACAAGGCTCGGCCACCCCCGGCGAATACGCCAGTGAGAGGTCGCGCTGGGTTTCGGTTTCTTTGGTGGTGACGACTTCAATTTTACCCGGACGGCCTTTGGAATGGTAATCGAGGGCGTCCTGTTTGCGGATGGTTTTGTCCATGCGAGTGGTTTTGATTAGTAGGGCGAAGGTAGGAAAGTTCGGGTTTGAAGTTTGGGGTTTGAAGTTAAGGCTTAAAGTTAAAAAGCCCGTTCTGGTGACCAGAACGGGCTTTTCTCCCACCGGGGCTGATATCCTCACCGGCCTCGGTGGGCGGCGGAGATGAGCGGAAGCAAGCCGATGGGTAGCGATTTATTCATGTTGGAAACGTTTTTTAATCCGTTTTGGCGATTGGTTCGGAGTACAGTTGAAAACTGCCAAGTTGAATTGGCACAAGTTACGCCCGGCGTGGAACGCTTCGCTAAACTTGCGCCAGTCGGTGATAAAACCCGACAACACCACCCGCTGCTGGGCGGCAGCGTGGTGATACAGCAGCGTAAGAAAAAAAAGAACCGGCGTGAGTTTTTTCATGGATAACCCGGTTTTTACTGTGCCTGGGAATTTCCTGGGGCCGGTGAGTCAGTTGTCAATCTCCAATCCAGTAGTAATTAGTAATTGTCGTAATAGGTTGTAAAACAGCCCTGTACGGCCCATCAATATAAGGAAACCAATAATTCCCGGAGTACGGCAAAATTATTTTTTCATGAAATGGGTGTCTGTATTGACTTATATCAGCAAGCGGCCTGTATTCCGGCACTTTTTCTTAACCGCCACCTTCTCATTAATTTCTGGATAGTTTCTGACTCATTCCAACCATTTGGATTGAAACGGTGTCAATGTCACCGAGGATTTTCGAATACCGAATTGAACGGCTCAACTTTTTCTTTTTCACTTCTTAAACGTCTAAACCGTTATGAAAACGTTTATCTGTCGCCGACTGCTGTTGCTGTTTGTTGTGATGAGTGGCTTAAGCGCCACCTTACAGGCTCAGGTCAAAAAACCGGGTGCGTTGTTCAGGAAGTTGCCTTTAGCGGAAAACCTTTTCGCGGAGAAGGTGAACAAACTTCGTCAATATGCTTACGCTTCTGAGTTTAGTTTCATCGAATTCAACGATTTCCTGCCGACCTTACGCAAGAACCAATTAAGCCTGATTTTGCCAAATCGGAAAGACACCCTGCTCGTTACTCAGAATTTCGTGCAGGTCAAAACTCCGAGGGAGTATGCCTGGTCCGGTGAAATACTGGATAGAAAAGACGAAGGGATTTTAGGCGAAGTGTCTTTGTACTACAACCACGGCGAGTGAGCGGTAGCATACGCTACCAGAACGAGGCGTACCAAATTCAGCCGCTTAGCGAAGTCAGCACGATTCACGCCCTGTATCGATTAGACGATCGCTACAAACAAGGAAAGCTCTGCGAAGCCAGTCATTTTAAACCGGTACTGCCGGGAGGTAAGCCCGACAAAGGCGCGAGGCGTGACCTCTGTACCGGGGGTAACATTCGGGTGTTTATTTACTTCACCGAAGACGCCCAGGATGCTGGGGTGGACGTCAACGCTACCATCAACAATTGCATCGCGGAATGGAACTCAGCGGTTTCGGTGAGCCAGGCGAGTGCTCCTCAAATGGAGTTGGCGGGTAGCGCCTTATTAACTGGTGTGACCGAGGGTAATAATACTCAAATCGCCTTAAATCAGTTTACTAATGCGACCACCTTTCCCCCAAGTACCTCAGCAACGTACGAATTCACGAGCGGATCTGATGATTTTGTTATGCCGGGGTAATGCTTGGACAAATGCGCGGGGGCAGGTGGTCAATGTCGGCCCTAACGCTAATGATGCCTACGGGGTGGTGCGGATTGCTGACGCAGCCAATGCCAATCACACCTTTACCCACGAAGTTGGCCATTTGTTTGGTTGTCGTCACCAGATAGAAAGTGACCCCACCGCCGGATATGCCCACGGTTTTCGGCTCCTCAACATCAGCGGTCAGCAGTCCACGGAGATCACGGTCATGCACGCGCGTTTAAGCGAAAAGTGTCAATCGACTGAATCGCTTGTCGAATGATAACCTCTACGTAAATGTCTGGTTAACAGGTAGTAATGATGCGAACAATGCCCAGGTTGTCACGGACAACGGGGGAACGGTACAGGGCTTTCAGCCACCCTTCAATCAGCCTATAACGGCATTTATCGATGGGCCATACGAAGGGACGATGTACTGTGGGGTGTACACTTGGGAAGCCCTTTATCGGTGTGGAAACGAAGGCGCGTCCGTTTCATTTGAGTGGTCACTGAGTTTGAATGGCACGAATTACGGGAACGTGTTGAGTACCAACGAAACGTTCAATACGCA
>JAJAZB010000218.1 GCA_026785975.1 Cytophagaceae bacterium
GAATAATACAATTTAATTTGTGTTGATAATCAGAGACTTACAACTTCCAAAGTGGGAATTGCTGAAATTTATATGACTTTCGCTTAGCCTCACCCCCGGCCCCTCTCCGGGGGTGAGGCTAAGCGAAAGTCATATAAATTTGATTTTCCGCAGGGGCGACGTTCTCCAGTTCATCGTTAAACATCCCCACCCAATTTTTACTTTTGACGAAAACCTTTCAACGACGAAGATTTTCCGTTGGCTTGGGTGCACGTTGCTGGCGCTGTTTGTACTGCTCAATGTGTTGCTGGCCTTTTCACGCGTCGATGGGCGCGGCGGTGCTGCTGAAGGCCATTCCCGAATACAACCTTCAACCCGGCCGGGTGATTCTGGAGTGTCCGTTTACCAGTATGCGGAGCGCCGTTCAGGGCCGATTGCGCACGATGCATTTGCCCGCCTCGCCGCTGTCGGCGAAAGGTAGCGCCGACCTCCCGGTCGGCGTCGGGAGTATTTTCAGCCTATGCCTCGCCAACGTGGATTTTGGTGCTACTCAACGTTTTCCTCTTCTCAAAATCCGTAGCGGCAGCGCACGAGCCGCAACCTTTGGCGCAACCCGCTTCGTTCCGGCTAAACGCGTTCCAGGTCATGTTGCCGAGGTAAGCCAGCGCGGCGGCGAAGACGAGGAAGATGATCAGTGTTTCGAGCATGACTGTTTTTGAAAAATAACTTTTCCGTTCAACGAACTTTCGTTTTCAAACAGTTCGAACCAATTTAAGATTCTGGAAAACAAAAAAATGATGAAAAAAGGTTTGGAAAGCAAACTGAGTACTTTCAAGAGTCCCACAAAGTTCCGCGTCTGGATTAGTCAACCATGTGTTTGGCGAGCAATTGCCGGAGTTCTTCCTGCATCCCCGCCGCCGCCGCGACAACGTTTCCACCAAATAAATAATCATCGCCCCCCTTAAAATCCGTAACAATTCCGCCCGCTTCCTGAATCAGCAATACCCCCGCCGCCATGTCCCAGGAGTTGAGCTGGTACTCAAAAAAGCCTTCAAACCAGCCCCTGGCCACGTAGGCCAGGTCGATGGCCGCCGAGCCAAGCCGCCGGAAGCCGTGGGTTTGGTCCATGATTTCGACCAACAAATTGAGGTAAGCCTCCCGGTGCGAGCCGGGCCGGTAAGGAAACCCGCAGGTGAGCAGGCTTTGGCCCAACGAAGTGACGGCGGAGGTGTGCATCCGCCGACCGTTGCAAAACGCCCCGCCCCCCTGCCAACCGTAAAACATATCGTCGCGACTGGGGTCATAAATGACGCCAAGGATGGGCTTTTTGTTTTTCAACAACCCAATGCTGATGGTAAAATACTCGTAGCCGTGCATGAAATTGGTCGTGCCGTCGAGCGGGTCGATCACCCAGACAAATTCCTGTTCCTTAGCCTGCTCCACGGTGCCCTCTTCGGTAATAAATCCTGCCTCGGGCAGCAGCGCACCCAGACCGGTCACGAGGGTTCGCTCCGATTCTTTATCGACGTAACTCACCAGGTTGTTGGGCGCGCCCTTAAACTCCGTCACGGTGCGGTCGAAGCGCTGCACTTCCTGGCGTTGAAACGCCCCGACTTCTCGGGTGAGGACTAAAACGGATTGGCAAAGGGTTTCAAGATTCATGGACGGGCGTGGGTTGGGGGTTTCCCCGGTAAAAACGCATGAGTTGATTCGAACGAACAAGGAGCAGAAATTCAACGAAAAAGGTACGACTTTCCAGCGCCGTCGTGGCGATACCGAACACGAGAAAACCCAGGCAAAGCAGAAAATAAAGGCTAAGCCAGCGAAAGTGAACTGGCTTCCGCAGTAAAAAAGCGACGATTAGGTGCGTAGGCAAATAAATAAACAACGAGCGGTTCCAGTCGGGTACGCCGTGGTCGGTGCCAAACCAGAGAAACAGCAGCAGCAGTCCGACACTACCCGCCAGAATCAACAGCGTTTTATCAAACCAAAACGGCCCGTCGTTGTGTTTTTTGTACAACCAAATCGCGGTGGGCAGGAACAGAATTCCGCCTAGAATCTGAATCCACCAGGTCGTCAAGCCGCTTTCAACCGGTTGAGCGACAAACAGTTCATTGGTTGCGCTAACGAGCAGTTGATTGCCATTTCTGGCTTTAGCCAAACCCTTCATCAGGTTATCCGGCAAATACATCGACCCTTCCAGGTCGGCGGGCTGGTCGGCGGGTTGCCCGATGGCCAAATTCATGCCCAGCCGGGCAAGCGGTTTATCGACGAGGTAATCGTTCATCCAGCGCCGGTAGCTTTTCCCGGTCAAATCCGGCATCGGTAGCCACTGAAACCCCGGACCAACCCCCGTTTTGATGACGTCGCGGGGGCGGGTCGCGCAGTTGTCGTAGTAAAATTTGTAGAAATACTGCCGGTTTTCGGGCTGGTAATTGGTTTCCAGAAAATCGTAGAGCTTCTGTTTTTGGGCCGGATTCAGGTTAAGCACCTGTTCCGTCAAACTGCGATTGCTCCCTTGAGCCTCGGCAATGGCGTACTGAAAGGGGTAGGCGCTCAGCTGGTAGGGGAGGGTGCCCCGGATGAATTTCCAGTAAAAATTGCCCGTCCTGAAATCGAAGGTGCCGTAGTTGTACACGCGGTCGAGGCCAATGGCCGGGTCATACACCCAAATGGCGCTGTGGCCAAAACTGGAGTACAGTTCATCCCCCGGAGCCATCGTCAGCAGACTGACCTTAGTTTGGGGACTAAGCGACTGGGCAGTGAGCAGTGAACAGTGAATCAGTGAACAGTAAACAGTGATCAGTGACCAGTGACGAATTTTCGATAATCCGATTCGCAGTAGTCTTGCTTTTAGTAACTGATCACTGATCACTGATAACTGATCACTGAAGTCCTCCGACCACGATGACAATTTCGCCTTTGATTGTTGTTGGATGCTGAACATAATGCGTTAAAATATCCTGTAAACTGCCCCGGATGGTTTCTTCAAAAACCTTCGTCAATTCCCGTTAAACGGAGGCGGGGCGGTCGGGGCCGAAAAGTTCGGAAAACTGTTCGAGGGTTTTGAGCAACCGGTGCGGGGATTCATAAAAAATCATCGTGCGGGTCTCGTCTTTCAACGAAATCAACCGGGTCTGTCGGCCTTTTTTTTGCGGTAAAAATCCTTCAAACGTAAATCGGTCGGCGGGCAAACCGGAGTTGACCAGCGCGGGTACAAACGCCGTTGGCCCCGGCAAACATTCCACCGCCACGCCCGCCCGCAGGCATTCACGCACCAACAAAAAACCCGGATCGCTGATACCGGGCGTACCCGCATCGCTGACCAGTGCCAGGGTTTTGCCCTCTTTCAACATCTTGATAACGCCCGTTGCCGAGGCGTGCTCGTTGTGGGCGTGGTGGGCAAAAAGCGGTTTGTGAATGCCCAGATGCTTGAGCAAAAATCCGGTAGTTCGGGTGTCTTCGGCCAGGATGCCGTCCACGCTTTGCAACACCTTGACGGCCCGCAGGGTAATATCATCAAGGTTGCCAATGGGCGTGGGAACGAGGTAGAGCATGGTTTAGGGCATAATGCATAGGTGTATTGGTTCACGAGGTTATACACTGGTTAGATTGCGTCAACTTTGCCAAAGGCTACGCGCCCCGGTTCTAAAACTTTGGCAAAGTTTCGGGTACAACCTCGTGAACCAATACACATAGGGCATAGGGCAGAGTTGCGATCCGCTACACGGGCCGATGCCAGAGTAACTATGCCCTCTGCACTATGCCCCAATTTTGTCAATGGCGGCGGCCAGTTTTCTGTCCTTTTCTGTGACCGTATTGCCCGCGTCGTGAGTGCTCAGGCGGAGGGTGACTTTATTGTAGGTATTTTCAATGGTCGGGTGATGGTCCATTTTTTCAGCCGCCAGCGCCACGCGCGTCAGGAAGGCGAACGCTTCCGAAAAGTCGGCGAACTGGAAGTCCCGCGTGAGTTGATTATTGGTTTCGTTCCACATGGTAGTTGTCAGGTTTTGCGGTAAAAGTAACACAGCACCAGCCAATTTTCAGCACCTATTCTGCCCCGCGCCGCATTCAATTTCTGATTTCCACCAGTTATTCACTCCCACTTTGCAAAGCCAGTCCCCGAGTACTCGGGGACTGGCTTTTTTGTTTGTCCCGGTTTATTATTCCTTCACAAACTTCCGCACCGTTTGCCGGGGGCCTTCGTCGATGCGCAACAGGTACAAACCCTGCGGCAATTCCCGGATGGGCAGGTGTTGCACCAACCGGGTGTGATCTTTGTGGGGATGAAAATGGCTCAGCCGCCGCCCGGCTACGTCGTTGATTTCCAGGTCGACGGCACCCGTGTAGGCGCTTTCCAGTTCCAAAATCAACACTTCCCGCGAGGGATTTGGGTAAAGCCACAGCGTCTCGTCGGCCCGGACGGGTTCGAGGGCGGTAACGGCTGTCGTTGCGCCCGACCAGGGGACAAGCCCTTGTTCCGAAACGGCCACCCGCTCGGTGGTGTACACGTGGAATTCGCCGGATTGGTACGTAATCTGATTCTGATTTTCCACGTCGCTCAAGCGAATTTCTTTGCCAGTGAAGTAGTCGTACCAGACCGGCGGATTGGGCGTACCCGCTGACGTGCTGATGACGAAAGGATTCGCCGTTTCCTGCGGTCGGGTTGTGAAATTGGCGACGACTTTTACCCGGTTTTGTCCGTCCTGAATGCTCAGATGCTGAACCGAATTGATTTCGGTTGTTGAAAATTCAGTACTTTTAAAAATCGGTTTCGCCAATTTGAGTTTAATCAATTCGGCGTAGACTTTATACAACTTCAATCGGTCGGGGTCGCGCTGGTACTCCCAGCGAATGGGTTTGCGCCCGGTGCGCCCGTTGAAGTCAATATTCACGTCGTACCCCAGTTCGCCAAATTGCCAAATCATTTTGGGGCCGGGCGTCAGCAGCAATAACGCGGCGGCGGCTTTGGCACGTTCGAGCGCCGTTTTTAGGGTTTTCAGATCTGAGTTAGCACCGTTTTGGAGCGCGTCGTAAATGACCCGCTCTTCATCGTGACTTTCCAGGTAGCTGACGAGGCGCGGCTTGGCAAAGCCGTGATTTTTGTAGGAAATCCGACTGAAATTCCCACCCGTTCCCTTCACCGCCGCCCTGAAATCCCCGTTGGCGTTGCCCCAAACCAGCATCCCGTGATTGGTCAGTTCCTGCTCTTCGCGGTCTTCGGCGAAGTGCTCCAGGATGACGTAAGCCGTCGGGTCCAGCGTGCGGAGTTGATCGTACACCCGCTTGAGGTTGGCGACCCGGCTCGCGTCGAACAACCGGAATTGATCGTCGCCCGAGGTTTTTTTCTGGGTAAATCCTTTGGATAAATCGAACCGGAAGCCATCGACGCGGTACGTTTTCAGCCAATGTTCAATGGCCCGATCCATGTGGGCGCGGGTGGCGGGGGCGTCGTGATTGAAATCGAAGAACACGCTAAACGGGTGCGTGGCTTCGGGGTTGAACATCGGGCTATCAGTCGAAGGCCGCTGCCCGTCCCAGTACATTTTCACGTACGGAAATTCGTAGTCGGCATGGTTGAACACCACGTCGAGAATCACGGCGATGCCCGCGCGGTGACTCTCGTCGATGAAGCGTTTGAGCGCGGTTTCAGGGCCGTACGCCTTGTCGGGGGCCAGGTAGTACGTCGGGTTGTAGCCCCAACTGTCGTTGTTGGTAAACTCGTTGATGGGCATCAATTCCACGGCATTCACGCCGAGGCGTTTGAGGTACGGCAGGGTGTCGGTCAGGGCGGTATAATTGCCCGCCGCCGTAAAATCACGCACGAGCAGTTCGTAAATCACCAGATTATCCGGCGACGGACGCTGAAAACTCGTGACCTGCCAGGCATAGGGCGTTTTGCCGGGTTGCAACACCGACACGATATTGCCGCGCGCCTGGGCCGGAAACGGCTTCAGGTTCGGGTACGTAGCCGATGGAATCGCCCCGTCGTTTTGTCGGTCAAGAATCTTTTCGGCGTAGGGATCACCCACCGGAATTTGCCCATCCACGAGGTATTGAAAGGCCACCTCCTGCCCGGCCGTCAATCCGTCGAGGCGCAGCCAGAAGCGCTGGCCGTCGGGCGACTGGCCGTCGGGCACGCGTCGCATCAGGTATTCGGGTCGGGTTTCCCAATTGTTAAATTCGCCGAGGAGGTACACCGATTTTTTGCCGGGGGCATACAACACCAGCGTAGCGGCATTGCCGTCGTGGTAATTGATCCCGTCGCGCAGACCCGCTGGCAACGACTCCACAATCGGGGCGGGTTGCACCGAGAGCAGAATCGAATCGGCGGCCATTTGGCCGTTGGCCGTGGCCGTAATTTTCAATCGGCGCGGGGTGGTACTGGCCGCACCGACGGGCACATTTGCCGTCAGCAGTGTGTCGGTGGAGCTGGTTACGGGTTGACCATCGAGTGTGAGGGTTAGTGTGGCGCGGGCCGAGGCTTGCGCCTTCACCAGAAGGCTGCTGCCTGCCTCGACGGACAGCGTTTTGGTGCCGGGCGTAAAGAAAGCGACGTTCAACGTAGGTGGGTAGAGGACAAACGTGAAATCTTCGGTTTGGGCGCTACCGTTGCCGCTTTTGACCAGGCAACCAAACCAGCGCAGCAACTTATCGGGGCCAAGATTCAAAAACTTTCTCGGGTTGAGCCGGATGCTCCAACGGTTGTTGCCGAGTGAAGTCAGCAGCGCGGGGGCGTAGGGTTGGTCAAATTTCGTCAGCGCGTCGAGGGTGTATTCGGGTTTACTGCGGTCGGCGGGATTGCTACCGCCCCAGGCCCAGAGGTACACGTCGCCGGTGCGCCCCAACAGACTGGTCGCGCGGGCATCACGGACTTTGGTCAAATCAAAAATCAGGGTAATGTCGGCGTCGGCAGTTGGGAATGCAGGATTTACGGTCAAAGCCTGACCAAAACTCAGGACGGGAATTAGCAGGGAGATCCAGAGCAGGAAGCGTACGGTTTTTTTCATGGGCGGAAGACGAAAATGTATTTTGCAAACTACAACATTGTCCTAAAATTTCCCCGTCATCGACAAGAAAAACTGGCTATGTTCTTATTTTTACAGAATTAGGTACGAACGAAGTGCCTCGTACACCCGGTGAACGGGTAGTCCCATGACGGTAAAATAGGAGCCTTCGATGCGCTCGATACCGACCATGCCGATAAAATCCTGAACGCCATACGCCCCGGCTTTATCGAAGGGGCGGCAGGCATCGAGGTAATAGGAAATTTCCCACTCGGACAGGGGACGAAAAAAGACGCGGGCCGTGTCGGCGAAAACCTCAAACCGGCCCCGGTGCAACAGGCATACACCCGTGGTAACCAGGTGCATACGGCCCGAAAGTTGTTGCAGCATTTGGCGGGCTTCGGCGGGGTTGGCGGGTTTGTTCAAAATAACCTCGTCGACCCGCACCACGGTGTCCGCCGTGAGAATGAGCGCGGTTTCTGATTCCGGCGAAAAAGCTTCCGCTTTTTTACGGGCCAGATAGCCCGGTACTTCGATGGCGGGCAATTCGGGTGGAAAATCTTCTTCGGTCGGTTTGGTTCGAACCTCAAACTGAAAACCAGCGTCGCGGAGAATCTGCTGCCGACGGGGGGAATTGGAACCCAGCAACAATGGGTAGGCAAGGGTTAACGACATGAAGTCAAAATTAAAAGTTGAGAGTTGAAAATTGAAGTTATAGGTGTTCAATTCTCAACTTTCAACCGCAGAAGTCATTCCTGAAATCGGATTTGCACTCTGCATAAAAGCTACACCCGGTGTTGCACCGGGGCCAACATGGAAAAGAATTTGGGCGTAATCGCGTTTTATAAATACTTGGGCTTCCAGCCGGTTGGCTGGCACTATTTTAGGGTTGGTACCGACCGGCAAAGCAACTGATAAAACTGGATTTATAAACAATTGATGAAGCAACCTTTACCCCGCCGATTTAGCCACACCGACCCAACCCGTCAATCGGGCTGGTCGGTGTGGCCTGTTTTCGGCTGGGTACCACTTGCCGTTTGTGGGTTGCTGTTCGCGCTGACGGCCCGTGCTCAAGTGCCCACCGCTCCAGCTAAAGCCCGGCGCATCGACAGCATCCGAACGATTCCCCCACCCGAAATTGTCACTCCCAAACTGCCGGTAGCGCGGGATAGCTCGCGCATTCGCGACAGTTTATTTTACACTAATCTGAAGCGACGGATGGAGAAACGGGGTCTCACCCGTGATTTGTACAACTTCCTGTTTCGCGACGTGTACAACTCCCGGGCCAACCAGGAGGTGAGTAAAATTGATGAAAATCCGTTTGCCGAATTTGAAGGGCGGGTCATTCGGAGCATCAAGGTTCGGCGGCTCGCCGTATTCGGGCCGAGCGTGTACGATACCCTGCGTAAATCGGATAACTGGTTTGAGCGCGTGGGCAATCGCCTCCACGCCGACACCCGCGAGGGAGTCATCAAGCGGTCATTTCTGTTGTTCAGGGAAGGCGAAAGTATTGACCCCGAAAAGTTACGCAACAACGAGCGCCTGCTCCGAACGGCCAACATCTTTCACGATGCCCGCATTGTTGTCATCCCCGAACGCCTCGATCCGCGCGTTGTCGACGTCTTGATTCTGACGCAGGATGTCTGGTCGCTCATTCCCGATGGGGGCGTTGGCGGGCTGACTAATTTTCAGTTGAACCTCGAACAGCGCAACTTCCGGGGCCTGGCGCATTCGTTTACCAACGGGATTCGCTTCGATGGCAATGCGCCCTACCAGCGGTTCGAGTTTTTGAGCCGCTACCGGATTCCCTACATTGGTAAAACCTTCATCACCGGTGAGGCGGGAGTGCTCTGGTTGCGCGATCAGAAAATTGCCTCCATCGACTTGTATCGCCCCTTCCTGACGCCCGAAAGCAAATGGGCGGGTGCCTTCAGGCTGAGTTATAATGCCCTGCGCAACCGGGTATTTTTGCGCACGGGTAGCGATAGTACCCTGGTGTTTCCGCTCAACTTCAGTCAGGCGGATTTGTGGGTAGGGCGGGCCTTTAAGTTGAACTTCATCAATAATGCCGAACTCCAACGACGTGCCCGGCTCATTCTGGCCGCGCGCATCAGCGATTACAACTACACCCAGCGGCCCGAAGTAACCCCCGATACCAACCAACTCTACCAGAACAGCCGGTCGGTTTTGTTTAGCCTTGGTTTCACCAACCGCGACTACCGACGCGACCTGCTCATTTACGGGTTTGGCCGCACCGAAGACGTGCCCATTGGTTACCTGGCACAATTGGTGTCGGGCTACGAAAGCACGGAGTTTGGTCGCCGAACTTACATGGCCCTCAAACTGGCCCGGGGCGCGTACCTCAATAAAAATCGGGGGTATCTGTACACGTTGGCAAATTTTGGGGGGTACTTCCGGCCTGGCAAAGTGGAGCAGGGCATCCTGAGCTTGGAATCCAATTATTTTAGTCCACTGCTGGGTTGGGGAAAATCCAATTTCCGGCACTTTATCAACGTTCGTTACACGGTGGGCATCAACCGGTTTAACAACGAATACATCAGCATCAGCAACCAAAACGGGATCATTGGGGCAAGCAGCGATCTGCTCCGGGGAACCAAGCGATTTACGTTTGGGGTTGAATCCGTGTTTTTTTCACCGTTCAACGTCATCGGTTTCCGGGTGGCTATGTTCGGGTTTTCAACGTTTGGTTTAGTGAGTTCGACCAATAAAACCCTGTTCAACGGCCCGCTTTACCAGGGCTACGGTCTGGGGTTCCGGTTGCGTAACGAGAACCTGACATTCAATACCGTTCAATTCCGACTGGGTTGGTACCCCAACCTTCCGGGCAACCGCCCGCCCTTTCGCCTTGAGTTTAGCGGTGAAACACCCTTACGCTTCAACGACTTCAACTTCGACCGACCCGAATACAGGTCGGATGGCTTCGAGAACAACAAACTGTAATTTCCCGCTAATTGCGCGTTGCAAACCCATTGTCCGGTCTATCAACACACCCGGCCTAATCCTTCTCCGGCTGGGCGTGTTTCGGTGGCGACGGGGTAAGCTGGCTAGCCTGCATTTCGGTGTCATATCTCCCCAGAATGCCCGATTTTTCCACAAAATAGAACCCCGAACCCGGCGCAATTGCCCGACACGCCCCCCGTGGAACGGCGTTTTCATAGGCCTAGGCGAGTTACTGATGTGGGGTAGCTGCGAACTTTAGTTCGTAGAAAAGTATCCGTAGAAAAGTAGTGGGATGGTAGACCATTGCGTCTGCTTTTGCCCGGCTACAAACTAAAGTTCGTAGCTACCCCGAACGGCAAACAATAACCGCTTAGAATTTTTAAGGAAAAATGCCATGAAAAATACATTAAACTGGGGCCTCGGCCTCTCGCTTGCGCTCGGCACGATGGTGGGATTGGGAAGTTGCAACAACGACGATGACGACCAAACCGGCCTGGGCAACACCGTCAATGACATTCTGACGACTAATGCGGGCTTCTCGTATTTTCGGGCCGCCGTGGAGCGGGCGGGCTGGAACGACTCCCTGCGCAACGGCAATTTCACTCTCTTCGCGCCGTCAGACTCCGCGTTTATGCGGGCGGGCTTCACCAGTACCAGTCGCTTTGGGGGCTACTCGGCGGATTCCTTGCGCCGCATTTTGCGGTATCACATTGTGCCAACTCGTTTGGCCCTAACGGACATTACGACCGCCAACAATACCGAAACGACGACACTGGGAGGGAGCCGGATTTACGTCACCAAAACCAGTATCGGCTCCGTTTTCGTGAATGGTAATCGCGTCCGGGGAACGGAAATTAGTGCTTCAAACGGAATTATTCACACCATTGATGGAGTGCTGACTCCACCAGTGGGTAATTTGTCTCAAGCCTTTGCCCGGGATACCACGTACAGCTTCCTGGTTGCAGCGGCAACACGTGCTGGCCGGGGTAGCGCGGCACTGACTGCCGCTTTGACGGGCACGACACCCTACACGGTTTTTGCACCAACCAACGCGGCCTTCCGTGCGGCGGGGTATGGTTCACTCGTTGCTATAAATCGGGCCGATTCGACAGTTTTGGGTCGTATTCTGTTGTACCACGTCATTCCAGGGCGGGTATTTTCATCGGATTTTATCAACGGAAGCGTGACGACCGTGGGGGGTGGCACATTTAATGTTGGTCTGCTGGGCGGAAATGTTAGCGTTACGGGTACGGGGAATGGCACCAATGCGGCCCGGGTTACCCGTTCAAACCTGCTAACCAGCAATGGAATAATTCATACGATTGACCGGCTATTATTGCCCACTCAGTGAGTTGAAGATTGGATGAGGAGGATGGATAGAAAGCCCTACCGAAGTATTCGGAGGGCTTTCTTGTTGATTGGGTAGGCGTGTCACGGTTGGCCAAACGATTCGGTTTTCGGCGGATGATCGTGTAACCGTGGCACGCCTAAAAAACAGATGCAGGTAAAATTCCCGCACCTGTTGAACACCCACTAAAAAATTGTTCAGCCACGCATTACGCAAAAAACTCCCGTCATTGCGGGGACGGGAGTTTTTTGCGTAACATCAGTTAAGCAAGCACCTGGAAAGCCGCACCGAAAACTTTCATTTCGTCCATCGTGCCCATACTCACCCGGCACCACTGCTGCCCGGCAAATTCCCAACTACGAATGGCGACACCCTGCTTGGCCATTTCTTCGACAAATTTTTTGCCGTCGGTTTTCAGGGGAAACAAGACGAAATTGGTGGAAGAAGGCAAGGGCGAATACCCTTTTTCCTTCAAAAGTTTGTAGAGAAAGGCTTTCGCTTCGGCGTTTTTGGCGATGGAATAGTTCACAAATTCCGTGTCGAGGTAACTGGCGATGGCCCCCTTCATGCTGGTGGCACTGATGCTTCCGCCCCCGGTGCAGAACTTGTTGATTTCGCGTACCATTTCGGGCTGGGCGACCAGGTAACCAATGCGCAAACCGGCAAACCCGTGAACTTTGGAAAAGGTACGGGTGATAATGACGTTGGCGCCCTTAGCAATCAACGGCATCATGCTGGAGGCTTTAGGATCGGTGGCGTAGTCCATGTAGGCTTCGTCGATGAAGATGGGTTTCTTCCTGGAAACCTCCTCGCAGAAGGGCCTCAGCTTCTCAGCGGGGGAGAGGACGCCCGTCGGGTTGTTGGGGTTGCAGACGTACACCAGGCTGGTTTTGTCGTTGATCCGACTCGCCATTTTCTCAAAGTCGTAATCAAAATCGGTCGTCAGGGGTACTTTCTCGAAACCAACGCCCAAGGCCGTGGCGGTGCGGAGCAATTGCATGTACGTGGGGTCGCCACCCACGATGTTGCTACCCGCGCCGCCTTTGAGGGTGTAATTCAGGGCGGTAGCCATCAGCAACTCGCCCGACCCGGCCCCGAGCAGAATGCAGTCTTCGCTGAGGCCGTTTTCACGGGCAATCATTTTTTTGAACGTCACGATGGCTTCCCGCTGGTACATGAACCCCGTTGGAATCGCCTCCGCAATGGCCTTGCGGGCGCTGGCGGCGGGGCCGTGCGGATTCTCGTTGAGATTAAGCCGCGCTTTGATCGGCATTCCCGCCAGGTTGGGCAAACCAATTTCAGCGGCTTCGGCGGGTTTCCAGAAGTCGGCAATCGTTGCTCCGGCGGCCAACATGGCCCCTGATTTGAGCCAGTGGCGGCGGGAGAGGTGCTTTTTCATGCAGATTTAAGAGTTTATCGAGGTGTAGAACAAGTTTGCGGAAACGTCACTGCGGTACCAATAGCACTTGGGTGGTCGCGGCTTTTTACAAGTGGTCGGACTGGGCGTCCCCGACGAGAAAAAGTCGTCCGACCACGTTTGCGTTTCGTTTTCCAACAACGGGAACGACCTGTTTTGATAAGTTACCTGGCTTGTACTTTCGATAACCGGGTGAAAGTGATGTCTTTGTATGTCCCCGTCCAGCTTAGGGAAACACTGCTACCCGCCTTGACGGCCGACACGCCCAATTCGGCCCAGGTCTTGGTCAGCGTAATCCGACCTTTGGCGTCGGTGGTGGCGTCGCCCAGCGAGGTGCCATTGCGGAGCATCACGGCAATCTTCAGATTGGGCACTGGAATCGAGTCGATGCCTTTTTTGTAGTCGAGCAGGTTGGTTTTGTCCAGTTCCAGAATCCGCGCCCGGAGGGTCACGGGGGTGCTCAACGAGTACAACACGGTCGGTTCGCCCGAAAAACCGCTTTGGTAAGGCGCATCTTCGATGTAGACCAACACGGGCGATTGCTCGCGCGGCACCAAAGGATCATCGACCTTTTTGCAGGAAGTTAAGGCCAACGTTCCGAGTAGCGTCAGGAAGAGTAAGGGGGTTATTTTTTTCATAATTAGTGGCCCTGAGGCTTTAGAATTTTAAGGCTGTAGGCTTTACAGCTTTACAGCCGTTTGTAAGAATCGATTATTTCTCAACCCACCAGAGTTTCGTTTTGAAATCGTCGGGGCCACCGTTTGCTTTCACGCCTTCGTCTTTGCTTTTGGCGTTCAGTGAGGTTTCCGAACCGGGGTATTTCAACCGGGTGGGCATCACGCCATCGTTGACAAAAACGGCGCGGGAATCTTTAGCGGGCAGCACAGGAAAACCGGTCCGGCGGTACTCCGTCCAGGCTTCGATGCCCTGGGCGAAGAGGCCAATCCACTTCTGCTCCAATACTTTCTCCCGCGTAACGCCGCCTACTTTGGTTAGGTAATCGGCCGGGGCGGTTACGCCAAACTGACCCATCGACGCGGTAATGCCATTTTCGAAGTAATCTTTGGCTTTAGCCATGCCGCCATCAATGTCGCCGTCGAGCGCGGCTTCGGCCAGAATGAAGTTTAGTTCGGAGAGCGTCATCAGTACTTCGGGCGCGTCGGCCTTCGTGAAATACGGCCCGATGGTCGCCGCCGAGGCGAGGTAGGTGGTGGCAATGGCGTCGGGCAGACCGTTGGGAACGCCCTCCCACTTCCCTTTCTGCTGGGTGCCGTACACCCCGAGACGGGGATCGTTAAGACCAACCAGTTTGTCAACCAGCGTTTTGCTGAGGTTCCAGTCGGTACGACCATCCTGCACCATCACCTGGTTCCACTCGTTGTTGGAGGGCAAAATGGTGCTGCACTTGAGCGAAGCGTTATCGGCGTTGCTCGTGAACACGGGGTATTTGGCTGCATCACCCAGGATTTCCTTCATGATCGCGCGCGATTCAGCCGGTTTCTTGGCGGCTTGCCGGTTGGCTAGTCGCAAGCGCAGGGAGTTGGCAAACTTCTTCCATTTCAGGATGTCCCCGCCGTACAGGATGTCGCCGGCAATGGCCGGCCCGGTAGCGTTGAGGCGCTCGTTGGCCAGTTTCAGGTCGTTGAGCAATCCGGCGTAAACGGCTTCCTGGGTATCGTATTTGGGCGTGTAATTGGGTTCGGTGCCCGTGCCTTTCAGGGCATCAGAGTACGGAATGGCCCCGAAAAGATCCGTCAGTAACGAAAATACCCAGGTGCGCATCACCAGCGCCGCGCCGTAATAATTGGGGTTGGGCGCGGTACCTTTTTCATCGGAAATGACCATGATGCGCTGGAAATTAACCTGGGAATCGTTGTAGAAACCCTTCCAGTTGTTGAGCATGACCGCCTCCGATACGGTGTAATCGTCGCCCTCGTTGGCGTAAATATTACGTCCCAGGTGCTGAATGTAGAGTTCGGCTACGTCGATGTTGAGCCGTTCAAAGCGCGTCCGACCCCCCCAGTAGCGGTCAATCGACTGCTCCAGGCCGTAGGTGAGCAAGTACTGCGGCCCGATGGCAGTGGTGCTGTTGGGGTTGGTATTGATGGAGTCGAAACTCTTGGTGCAGCCGACGGTGAGTAGGAGTAACACCGCCCCTACCCAGTTCAACTGTGGCCCACCGAAGGGGACTTTTTTAAAGGGAAAAAGAAGTATGTTTTTCATACGAAGAAATCAGAAAAAGTAGTTGAAAACTCCCCGTGGAGCGGTTCGATTCGTCGGTTTTGGGGCCGCTTAAAATCCTAAATTCAGATTGAAGCCGAGGCTGCGCGACGAAGGCAATTCGCCGTAACCAAAGCCCTGACGATTGGATCCGTTGGCGTCGATTTCGGGATCCTGGTGGGGATGGTTTTTAAACAACATCGCCACGTTGCGTCCCACCACGGCCAGCCGCGCCGATTGCAGACCCAGGCGTTTGATCAGCGTACCCGGCAATTGGTAGCCCAGGCTCACTTCGCGCAGTTTCACGTAACTGGCGTCGAAAATGGCCGCTTCGTGGTAGGTGCGGGGGTTGTTGTATCCCGTGTACGCGTTGGCCGAAGCGATGACGCTGTTTTTGGTGAACTGGTAGGAACCGTCCGGCTTCAGCAACGCGTTGACACCCTGACCGATTACCCCTTCTTCGCGCCCGATAGCCGTTTCCGCGTACTGGCCCGTCCAGCGGGCGTTAGCCGTGCCTTCGTCGTACATATCGCCGCCAATTTTGGCGTCGATGAGGGCAGTCAGACTAATGCCTTTGTAGGAAAAACTATTCGTAAACCCACCAATCCAGTCGGGTTGAATGTTGCCCAGGATTTTCTGGTTGTTGTCGCGAATGGGCAAACCATTGGCACCGAGTACGAGTTGACCCTTAAACTGTCCGGTGGCATCGTAGTAGGGCAGTTCAGCGTCGGCGCTCTGCACCCGGGCGAACCCGTAGCCGTAGAGTGTCCCGTAAGACTGCCCAGCGCGGGCTTCGAGAGTGAGACCCCGGCGTTCGTTGAGGGTGTAGGTCGTCAGCCCTTCGGCCAACTCGATGACCTTATTCCGGTTACGGGCAAAATTGAAAGCCACATCCCACTGGAAGCCATTCCCTAGTTTGACGGGCGTTCCCGAAATTGTCACTTCAAAGCCCTTGTTGGTGATTTGGCCCGCGTTCAGAATGCGCCGGTTGTAGCCACTGGCTTTTGAAATATCGACGCCCAAAATCTGGTTGCGGGTGTCTTGTTCGTAGTACGTGGCGTCGATGCCGACTTTGCCTTTGAACAAGCGCACGTCCACCCCAAACTCCAACCCCGTCGTAGTTTCCGGTTTCAACTGGCTGTTGGCAATGGTTGTGTTTTCGTAAAACTGGGGTTGCGACCCGCTCCAGGAATTGGTGCTGGCCGGGAAATTCTGCGCCAACTGGTAGGGATCGGTATCGTTCCCCACTTTAGCCCAACTGGCCCGTACTTTGCCGAAAGTCAAAATGTCGTTTTTGATGCCCGGCACCAGGTCGGTGATCACCGTACTCAGCGAAGCCGAGGGGTAAAAATAGCTACGGTTATCGGCGGGGAGCGTAGAAGACCAGTCGTTGCGGGCGGTGACGTCGAGGAAAACCGCGTTGCGCCAACTCAGGTTGAGTGCCCCAAACACCGATTGCGTTTCCTTTTTCTGGATCGTGCTGCTGATCTGATTCTGGCTCGGAACGGCGTTGCCGAGGTTGTAAAGCCCGTCGACGACCAATTGCCCGACCCGCATGAAATTGTCTTTAAAATAATTCGTGCGCTGCACCGCCCCGGCCTGGGCATTGACCGAGAAGTTGCGGGTAAGGGCTTTGTTGAACGTCAAAATGACATCGGTGTTGGTTTCCTGCCGACGTACGATTTGCTCCGAGTACTGCCCGAACGTCCGGTTGCCGTTGCGGACGCGCTCAAAATTGATGACGTTGATAAATGTCTGGGTGAACACGTCCGTCCCCGAGCGGAGCATGACGCTCAATTCCGGCAGAATTTTGTACGTCAAAGCCAGGTTGCCCACGAGCCGATCCTTGTCGTCGGAGGAAGGAAGTTTCGCTTGGATAAAATACGGGTTGGTAAAAAACGTGTGTTGCCAGTTGGGGGGATCGGTGTCGGCAGACCTGCCGGGCAAAGCCCGTTGAATGTGCGTACCCACGTAGCTTTTCCAGTCACGCAGTTGATCCCAACTCACGTGCCGGTGCGACCAGATAAACTCTTGTCCGCTGACGTAGCTGCGGTTGCCGGAGCCGCTTTTGATGTACTCGCCCGACATGGTTACGCTCAGTTTGGGCGTGAAATTGTAGCCCGCGTTGAGTTTGTAATTGTTGCGGCGGTAGTCGTTGAAATACATGATGCCCTTCTGGTCGAGACGGCCCAACCCGAGGCGGAAGAAGCCTTTGTCGTTGCCCCCCGATACGGCGATGTTGTTGGTCCAGGTGCTGCCTGTTTGCCAGAATTCCTGGAAATTGTTGGGCTGCGGGGTCAGTGGGGCCACTTCTTTGCCGGAGTACCAGTGCCGCACCAGCCGACCGTCGAGGGGAGCACCCCAGCTTTCGTCGGTGCCATCGGTGCCCGTCAGTGGCGCACTGGGACCGTAGGCGGCGCGGTATTGCGCAATTTCGGCGGGGTCCGTAATGCCACCGCTCCAACCGTCATTGTACCAGGTGCGGTAGCCGTTGCCGCCGCCGTAACTGTTTTGAGAATTAGGCGAAATGAAGGGCCGTTCCGCCGTAAAATTGGTACTGACTTCCACGCCAATCCCTTTCGTGCCCGACCCGTTTTTGGTCGTAATCAAAATAACCCCGTTGGCGGCCCGCGAGCCGTAAAGCGCGGCGGCATTGGGGCCTTTCAGCACCGAAATATCTTTAATGTTCTCAGGGTTTACCTCCGAAATTCCCGAACCGAACTGCTTGTTAAAATTTTGCTCGATCGGTACCCCGTCGATAACGATCAGGGGTTGGTTGTTGCTGGAAATCGAAGAGGCCCCGCGAATCTGGATGGTGGAGCCACCGCCCGGCCCGGAGTTGGAATTGATGCGCACCCCAGCGATTTTACCGGAAAGGGCGTTGGCTACGTTGGCCGGTCGCACGTCGGCGATGGCTTTGCTCGACAAACTTTGCTGGGAATACCCGAGGGCTTTTTTCTCTTTTTCAATCCCGAACGCCGTCACGACGACTTCGCTCAGTTGGTTGGCGTCGGCCTTCAGCGTGATGTCGAGCGTAGTTTGGTTGCCGGGGGCCACTTCCTGAGTCACAAAGCCGATAAAGGTGACGAGGAGTTTGCCGCTCGTTGGCACACTCAGGCGAAAACGCCCTTCGGCATCGGTGCTAGTGCCGGTATTGGTGCCTTTGAGCAGGACGGAGGCACCCGGCAGCCCGGCACCGTCCTCGCCCGATAGCACCCGGCCGCTCACCAGCCGATCCTGGGCGAAGAGCGGAGCAAGGGGTAGCCCCAATAGTAGAAGAATGGGTAGGAGTTGCTTCATCGTTTTTTTTGAAAAGGGTAGAAAGACCATAAATAATGCGCTCCGGCCACAGCCCGTCCAGGTTGGGCCGCATCAACCTATGACGGGTGCGACCGGTTAGCGCCTGAATCTGAGGCGGTTTTACGAAAACGTATCGCGCCTGTTTCAGCTTTTTGAGTTTGATGAGCGCGATCAGAAACCGGGTAAAACAAACTCACCCGGAGCCGGAATCAGCTTCGCATCAAACACCTTTGATCCACGAAATCAATTTTCTACTGAAAAACCATCCGACTGGCAACGGCGCTAACGAGTGCGTTATACGTCGGTGCTGCCAAAAGCCCACGGGTCGAGCTGTCGTCCTGGTTGTACAGTTGCACGAGTGCGGCCAGAGCAACTGTTACTAAAGGATGAACAAACCTTGTAAAAAGGTCAACTATTTGATATGACAATATTATAGGTCAAAATTGAGAAAACCAAAATAATAGGTATGCTTTTTCGTGGTTTTTGGTATAAAGTTTTATGAATCTTTGATTTTAAAGAATTTAATTATACCAACAGTTAAATTATTTATTGGCATAGTGCAAGGGTTGGAAAAATATAAGTTTTTATAGTTCACCGCTTTCCGGTGTTTCGATCTGGAAAAAGTAAAATGGATTGCTAAAAAGAGTAGTATGTCAAGAAATAACGACTTTTGAAATTTGTCAACGCTTCCCGCTGTGGGCAGCCCGGGGGAGATAGCCCAGAGAAGTGGGTTGTTCACTCAAGAGTTGACAACTTTTAAAAAGTTGTCAACTCTTCCTACTCGCTGAGTTTGTTGCAGGGGATTGGGGTATTTAGGGTCTGATGTTCCGCAGGTGAGCGCAAACCCGTGTCATTACGTGGAGGGAGCGAAGTGACTGACGAAGGAATGACGGGAACACAAGAGTTTTACGATCAGAGGGTCGCATCCGTGTGCCCAAAAAACTCTTCGGCGCTGTTGATGGGATCGGTGGGGACTACCTCGCAGGGATAGCCAAACAGGCACTTTTCTTTGATCATGCGGGCGACTTCGGTCGGGACGCGCTCTTCCCAGCCCGGTTCGGCCTGCTTGATCATGGCCAGTACTTTATCCGAGATAATATCCAGGTTCTTTTTGTTGAAGTTGCGAATGTCTTCCAGCTTGTTGTTGGTAATCAGGTAATTATACAGGTCGCGCTGGTGGTGGGGAAGGGTAAATTTGAAGCAGTTGCTCAATGTGCCATCGGGCCGGAGCGCCGGGTACACGTATAATTTCACCTTCCGGCTAAACAGCGTGGCAAAGGCTTCGAGAATACCGCCGGGCAGGTTGGCGTAGTGCGATTCATCGAAAATAAATTCCAGGTTGGGAATGCCCAGAATCAAGCCGATTTTCAAGCGGGTCAGTTGGGCCAGGTACGCCACCAGTTTGTAATATTCCTGATAGTTGGAAATCATGACAGTCTGGCCGAGCGAACCGAGAATGTCGACCCGGTCGAGAAAATCTTTTTCGTCGATGTCGTCGCCGTCCTGCAGGTTTTGCAGTGTCAACTCCGATACGACCACCACGCGCTGGGGGTCCACGTCCGGGTCTTCCAGAAATTGTTGAACCCCGTTGTCGAGCATATCCACGTTGACGTGCGTCACGGGCCGGAAGCGCCCCCGCAGTACCGCGATGTGTTTTTTGTAAAGCACTTCCGAAGGCTGAAGATTTTTCCCGTCGGGGCCGAAGAGGGCCGCATTGGTAAACCCGTGCTTGACGAGGTACAGGCTCATCAGACGGTTGTCGATTTTCCCGAAATCGGCTCCATCGAAGCGCACCATGTCTACCTCGATGCGCTCAGCGTTGAGATCGTCCATGAGCGAACGCAGGAGAATTTCGGGCGATTCGTGGTAATAAAAACACCCGTAAATCAGGTTGACGCCAATCACGCCCAGCGCCTGCTGTTGCTGCACGGCGTCGTTGTCGAGCATTCGGACGTGGATCACCACGTCGTTGGTCGGCCCGCCGGGTTGCAACTGAAACCGAATGCCCATCCAGCCGTGGGCTTCGTTGTTTTTGTGGTAATTGAGCGTAGTGACGGTATCGGCGAACGCGAAAAAGCAGGTAGAAGCCCCGCGTTTTTC
The DNA here is from genome assembly GCA_026785975.1 of Cytophagaceae bacterium. Taxonomy (GTDB): domain Bacteria; phylum Bacteroidota; class Bacteroidia; order Cytophagales; family Spirosomataceae; genus JAJAZB01. The sequence goes on from JAJAZB010000218.1 coordinate 20,333, forward strand.
CGAAAGCCGGACGTTCAGCAGGTTGTACTCACGGGTCAGCATTTTGAGCAATCGCGACTCCACCACGTAGCGCCCCGACTCCTCCGGCCCGTAAATGGAGTCGGAAAAGGTCATGTCATACGCCGAAATCGTCTTGGCGATGGTGTTGGAGGCCCCGCCCGTTTTGAAGAAATTGGCGGCCACGTCCTGCCCCGCGCCAATCTCGGCGAAGGAGCCGTACACCTTTTTGTCGAGGTTGATTTTTAAGGCTTTTTGCTTGGTGCTGGCGCTCTCGTAGGTGGTCAATGTCATGGTAAATTAGGCTGATTTCCGGTTTGAAATTAGTGCAAAAACCACGAAATGACAAAGTTGGCGGCGGTGATGCCATCGGCGCACAAGTTGCCGGGTTGGGTAAACAGGTCCCCGGCCCGGTTCTGAATCAGAGGGTTCAACGCTTGGGCAATCCAATCACCTGCCGGGCCTGCCCGGCGTAGAGTTCGCCCGGATACACCGTGATCTGATCCACAAATTTCCCGATCCGAATGTGAAGATTATGCCGGGGCACGTTGGGGTCGGGGTTCTGGGCAAACACCGCCACGTCGCCGTCCGGGGTGTAGAGCGCCCGCACGACGTCCTCCCTGACGGGTACGCCGCCCCGCACGATTTTGGCCGAATACGCTTCGCGGGGCGGGAAATCGTTGTGTTGCAACGTGGCGGGCGGTAGCCAGGTGCGGCCTCCGTCGTAGCTGACTTCGGGGGCCACGTGGACGTAGTCGGTCCGATTCCTGATTCGGTTAAACAGACTCAGCCGGGCGTTTCCGGCCATGTCCAGTTCTTCGGTGGTGAGGGGTTCGCCCAATTGGGGGGCCTGCCAGAGCAAGTACCCTCCCGTCCTGCCGGGCAGCTTGCGCATACCCAACAGCGTCCATAACCCCATATTCTCGGCAATGTCGGGCCGGTGTTTGTAGTGCAGGTAATTGTCGGCAATCCCTTTATCGGGGCAATTGTTGACGCTGGCCCGCTCGTTGGCACTCATCAGCGCCGTGATCCCCACCTGATCGTTGTTCCGATTCGCGTCCGCCCAGGTTTCACTGCGGCCCAGGAGTTGCGGCAACCAGCCCGCCCACGTGGCCCAGTCTTTATTCCAGATTTCGGGATGATCGCAGAAATTCGCAACCTGTCCATTGGGCAAGGTCGGGAGCGTAATCAGGTAGCCCGTGATTTCGGAATAGCCCGAAAAACTACGTTGCGGCGCATCCATCTGGCCCACTTGAATGATGATCCGCTTACGCCCTTCACGCCGGTTGCGCTCGGCAAAAGAGCGGGCCACTTCATCCCAAACCCCAAAAAATTTACTCCGGCTCACCCCGGAAGCGGGGCCAAATTCCCAGTCCAGGATCAAAATCTGCGCCGGGTTGCGGTCTTCGTAATAATCAGCCAGTCCCCAATTCCAGGCTTGATCCTTCAGGTTGTTGAGTTGGCTTTCGGTGGGTACCCGGCCATTTCGCTCCGAGAACGTTTGATCGGTCACCGTGCCGGGCGAAGCACTGCCCATCAGCGACGCCCGGCGGCTGGCGGGTATGCTCTTTCCACCCCGCGCGGGGTGGCGGTTGGCCCGGCTGGTATTCGGCAAAAAGTACTCGCCTTTGTGGGCGGGCATCCGCTCATCGATGTGCGTCCAACCCACGTCGAGCATGGCCTCCATGTCGTCGGTATGGCACTGAGAAAGATACACGGCCCGGTCACGACTTGGTAAATCAAACCGGGGAAACTTGTCGGGTTCGGGCATTCCCTTCGTCAGGGGTACGACCACCCGGGGCGTGTAAGTCAGGTGCCCGCTGGGTTGTTGGCGGTACTCCAGGGCGTAGGTACCCATGTCGACCCGTCCGCCCCGGTTGTGGCTGGGTGTGGCGGCAAACACCGCGCTGCTGGTTTTTGGGTTAAGTTTGGGCCGTGGGGGACGAGGTTTGAATGGCTCCGTTGCCGCCACCGGAACATCGGCCTGAATAACGAAGGTTTTGCTGACCCGGCCCGGCACGTAACCCGCCGTAACGAACCGTCCCTCGACGGTGTGCGTGCCGGGCGTCACCTTAAATTCCCAAAGCACTGGCACCAGTGGCCCGCCGTCCAGACTGTATTTCCAAGTATGCCCATCCGCCGGATACGCCTGGACAGAAATCACTTTCTTCTCCTGATCGATGCCCACATTGAGCGATAATTTGGGGGTGGGACGGGGTTGATCCCTGGCCTCAGTCGGGATGACCGTCGTAGGAAGGCCATCGATGAAAAGCATTCCTACAAAAAGGGGTAGCAGGAATCCGAACGTTTTTTTCTCCACAAATTCAGTTTTTAAAGTTGATGTTGTTTGGTGTTTAGGCCAATCAGGCGCGGATGTTATCCAGAGCGGAATGCAAAACGGACATTGCGTGGGATGATTTCCAAATTTACGAATAACCAAACCCTTAAAC
>JAJAZB010000219.1 GCA_026785975.1 Cytophagaceae bacterium
AAACTATGCCGCCTGCTTTTTGAGAACATTGGTAATGAGCGATGATTTAGCACTTCTATAAGCAATTCGTAGTTTAATCATCGAATCACAACCTCCATCTGACCATCACTGACCGCTACGTTTCATGCGGATTTGTAATACGGTGCGATGTTGGTTACTTACCCATCCTAATAGCTTTAACACCCAAGTAACAAACAAGAATACAGCAGAGAATAAACTAATTCGACCACTAATTCGATTAATGAAATATTGGAATGCGAAAAACGGATATGTATTTACTTCCTTTGAACTTGAGCAATTAATTATAGGCCCCTTCTATTTCCGATGCGAGAATTTAAGAGACTATCTTTACGCTTTTGTAACTTCTCTATCAACGTACAATCCTGTAGCTTGGAAGTTGCTGAGGATAAATAGCCTTAAATCAATTTGCGATTCAGCCAAGGGCTTTGACAATCAAGGCTACACTGCAGCCGCAGAAGCAGAGATAACAAAAGCTTTTCCAGAGTATTAAACACTCTTCTCTCTTCCATTGAAAGACACAGCCTGGATACTTCTGGTACCATGGCCACCATCGGCACAACGGCCGGTAAGATCCGCTAAAAAGAAAAAACCCCGTTACCAGTGGCGACGGGGTTTTCTACTCCTCAGTTCGTACCCTCAGCCACCCCCACAAAAAAATCCCCTTCTGGCGCAAGTTTAGCGGGGCGTAACTTGTACCTAAAATTTTGAGCAGCCTATCAACTCCAGAATGAGTTAAACCAGGGGCACCTTTAAATCCCGGCAGATTTTTTTGGCTAAGAAATCATTGATTTCCCGGTGTCAGGGAATGGTCGAAGCGCACTGTTGCGACCGATTCAGGTAAACCGTGTGACTACCGCCTTCGCGCAGAAATTCGCATCCGTGCTTTTCGAGGTGACGAATCAGATCAAGCCGCTTCATCAGGCGGCAATCGAAAAGGACTCACGAATGACGTCCTGATTCTGGATGGATTCTTCCGTCAGCAACCGGTTCGATTCCAACACCAACTGCACAGCTTCCCGTAGGCTGGCGCGGACCTCCTCCAACGTCTCGCCCTGCGTATTGGCCCCCGGCAATTCTTCAACGAAGCCGAGGTAGCCTTCCGGCACTTTCAGGTAAACAGCGGTGAGGTTCATGAAAAAATAAGATTGACTTGTTGAATAGACAAGTATCGCTGAAATCCGGTTGAAATTAAAAAGTGGAATCGTTCCCCGGTACTATTGCCAGCTGGTTTTCAAAAATGGGTGCCAGGAAAAGGAGAATTACCGCTTCGCCACGGGTTTCGCGCCATAGCGGGTGGGGAGGTAATCGCGCAAATCGCTGGCCACGAGGTTGGCTACCTGGGCCGAACCGGCCTCGGTGAAGTGAAATTCGTCGTAAAAAAACGCGCTGCTTTTGGGCAGCCGGTGGCCGAGGTCGATCAGGTGAACGCCCTGTTGGGTGGCCACAGCGCGGGTTACGTCGTTGTACACGTCGAGGCGTTTCCAGTACAACTCGCCATTTAATCCGTCCCGGACGCGAAACCTGGCCAGATCCGTGCCGGTGAGTGAATCCCGGCCCGCGCCCAGCAAGAGCGGTTGGGTGAGCAAAATCGGCTCGATGCCCGCCTTCCGGCACGTGGCAATGAGTTGCTCAACCCGCTGTGCGTAAATGGGCAGGCGGGGTTGAAGTTTGGCCAGTTCAGCCTGCACCTGGACGGCGGGAAGCGAAAGGGTGTCGGCGGGATTCAGAACGAGGTGGACGTCGTCGCGGAAGTGCAGTTTCTGGGATTTTATTCCCCGCGAAACGAGCCGGATGAGGCCGATCACTTCGCTGTTTTTTACCACCGTTCGTGCCCAGTCTTTCCACCAGGCGTCGCCCATGTGTACGGCGCTGTTTTTCAGAAATGCCCCGTCGAAACCGCCCAGGTCGTCGATGCCGATGTCGTTGGCACCGATCAAAAACAAGGCAACTTTCGGCTTGAGTTTTACGACGTAATCATCGAGCAAAATCTGGTGGCCGAAGGTGGAATGCCCGTTTAGCCCGGCGTTGTTGACCCACACCATAGGCAGGGCAGGGCGTAATTTATTGGCCAATACGGTGGGCCAGTCCGTGCCGTCGGTCAGGAAAAAGCACTCCGTCGTGCTGCCGCCCAGGGCGATTACGGTGAGGTGGCTGGCCCAGTTGGTGGGTGGTTCGCTGCCGCGAAATCCAAGCGAATTTTTGGTATGAATGGCCTTGCCGCGAACGCTGGGCAGGTTTTCGATCTGCACCTCGTACCGCTGCCGGACGGGAAGGATGATTTTGTCGCCTTTCAGCCGGGGGTTCAGCGGGTTGTAAAAACGGAGAATAATTTCCAGCAGAATGAAAACAATCCCGACCACGTAAAACGGGTACGCAACTTTTTTGAACAGCGAACGCATCATGGGGCAAAGGTAGCGAGGGCAATTTTACAGGCAAAACAAAAGCGGGGGCTTTGGTGGGCAAGGCGAGTAGCCAGGATCAGCTTACCGAGTTCGTCGTCAGCCCGCCCGCCTGATGCCACCGCTTTTTACTACTTTTGCTTTTCCCCAAACCTATGAAAATACTGGTCGTTGACGACGAAACCGACGTGCAGGCGCTATTTGAGCAGCGCTTTCGGCGCGAAATCCGCAGTGGCGAACTGGCCTTTGCCTTCGCCCATTCCGGCGAAGAAGCCCTCCACTACCTCGACGAGCATCTGGCCGAGGCGGAAGCCATCCTGATTTTGTCGGACATCAATATGCCCGGCATGAGCGGGCTGGAACTGCTCCGGCGCATCAAAACCACGTATCCCAAGCCGCCGCCCGTGGTGATGATGATCACGGCCTACGGCGACGACGCCACCCACGAGCAGGCTATCCAGTACGGGGCCGATGATTTCCTGAATAAACCCCTGGATTTTATTGCGTTGAAACAAAAACTCCAGAGTCGCCCCTGAACCTAAATTTTCCGCCCGTCCGTCCGCCTTTCCCCCGTACCGGTTACCTTTACCAAAAAATCTCTCTAATCACCCAGTCATGAGCGTTTTAGTCAATAAGAACTCAAAGGTTATTGTCCAAGGGTTTACGGGTTCGGAAGGCTCCTTCCACGCCCAGCAAATGATCGAATACGGTACCAACGTCGTCGGGGGGGTTACGCCCGGCAAAGGCGGTAGCCAGCACCTGGATCGCCCGGTATTCAACACTGTTCAGGATGCCGTTGCGGCCACGGGAGCCAACGTCTCAATCATTTTCGTACCGCCCGCTTTCGCCGCCGACGCCATCATGGAGGCCGCCGACGCGCGTATCGGCGTCATTATCGCCATCACCGAGGGCATTCCGACTAAGGACATGATTTACGCCAAAGACTACGTGAAGGAGCGGGGCGTCACGCTCATCGGACCCAACTGTCCGGGGGTGATGACCGCCGACGAGTGCAAGGTAGGCATCATGCCGGGGTTCATTTTTACGAAAGGCAAAATCGGCATCGTCTCCAAGTCGGGTACGCTGACGTACGAGGCCGTCGACCAGTTGACCAAAGCCGGTTTGGGCCAGACCACCGCCATTGGCATCGGTGGCGATCCCATCATCGGGACGACCACGAAAGAGGCCGTGGAACTCCTCATGAACGACCCCGAAACCGAGGGCATCGTGATGATTGGCGAAATCGGCGGGGGCATGGAAGCCGAAGCCGCCCGGTGGATCAAAGAAAATGGCAACCGCAAGCCCGTTGTGGGTTTTATCGCGGGCCAAACCGCACCCAAAGGCCGCCGGATGGGACACGCCGGAGCGATCATTGGCGGGGCCGACGACACGGCAGCGGCCAAGATGCAAATCATGCGCGACTGCGGAATCTACGTCGCCGAATCGCCCGCACTGATCGGTGAAACAATGGTAAAGGCTCTGGAAGACGCTTTGGTAGCTAAAAATGAAGAGTGAAAAGCGAAAAGATTGGCTTGAAAACCCGCACTTTGTTTTCTGTTTTACGACACAGCAAAAAACCTGTGGGCCTACCTTTGGCCCGCAGGTTTTTGGTTTTCAGGTTGCTGCCGGTTTTCATTTTTCATTTTTCATTTTTCATTTTTCATTCCGCCCGCGCGCAGGGCGTTGGCCCCGACAAAAATTACTACCTCGTTCACGATTTCGCCGACGACTGGCAGGTGTACGACGAAGGGTACAAAAACTACGTTCCCTACGTGCCGGAACGCCACCAGAATTACAGTTCGTTCAGCTTATTTCTGAGCCTCGAAACCAACCGGTATTACGAACTGCTCTGTTTCGCCGATCAGGAGGAATACCTCTTCATCAATGCGTCGTTGCAGCGTAAGTTGCCCGCCAGTACCTGGACGGTACTCAATCTCGACAGCCTTTACCGGGGGTATCGCACTCCGGAAATATTCTTAACATTTTACGGTCCCAAAACCGGCCCTACCGACAAAAAGGTTTTGCTGGGGTACCGACGCCGACCCAATCAGCAAGCGGCAGCCCTGGTGGGTTCGACGTTGCTGGCCAAACCCCGCGAAATCAACGATACGTTCATCAATTTTTTTATCCTGGCCGGGCTACTGTTGCTGTTCAGTTGCACGGTGTTATACAACGCTTACCAAAAAGCCTTCATCCGGTTTTACAGCCTGCGCGATTTGCTCACGGTCAATCCCCGCGACCCGGCACTGACGCTTAACCGAACCCCGGACATCAGTAGCCTGCTTTTCGTGTTGCATCTGAGTTTTGTGCTTTCGTACGCGTACATACTCATTTCCAACCAGAACATTGATTTATTCTCGACCCAGGTGCTCCTGCGCCAGGGGCAAACGATCACTGATTTGTTCATTAATTTCCTCGAAATCGCCGTATTGATGTTTGTGTTATTCATCGGTAAATACACGGCGCTGACCATGTTGGGCGGGCTGTACCGGTTCGAAAAGGTGGTCAACTATCATTTCTTCAAAATCATTCAGGCATCGAGTATCTTCTTCACGGGCCTGGTGCTGCTGATGGCCGTGGCTGAAGTATCGTGGCCTGGTTTCGGGATTCGGATCGAAAATTACCTGTTCCTGTCGGTGGTGCTCTTTTTTCTGTTGCGGTTGGGCTTGTTGTACTTTTCGATAAATAGATTATCCTCGGTCAAAAACCTTTACCTTTTTTCATACCTTTGCATCGTCGAATTGATCCCCATTATTGTGGGCATCCGTTTCGCCCTTTAAGACGATTCGGTTGGTTAACGTTTATAACTGGATACGCTGCATGAGCGAAACGCTGACTAAGAATATGCCTGAGCGATTGGTGAAAGTAGAAAGTATTCTGGTGACTCAGGCCCGGCCAACCGATGAGAAATCGCCTTACTTCGAGTTGTCCCGCCGCTACAACATCAAGGTAGATTTTCGCCCCTTCATCGATATCAGGGGTATTTCCTACAAAGATTTCCGGAGCAAACAGAAGGTCAATATTCTTGACCACACGGCCGTCATCTTCACGAGCCGCAACGCCGTCGATCATTTCTTCCGGGTTTGCAAGGAGGCTAAAATCGATATGCCACCCGAAATGAAGTACTTCTGCATCACGGAGCAAACGGCCAATTATCTCCAGAAATACATCATAATTCGGAAGCGGAAAATCTTTACGGGTACCAAAACTGCCATCGAACTGCTGGAGTTGATTAAGAAGCACAAAACCGAAAAGTTTCTGTTTCCCTGCTCCGACAAGCGCCGCAACGACATCCCGGAGTTTATGGGCACCAACGACCTGCATCTGACCGAGGCCGTGATGTACGAAACGGCCTCCGCCGATTTGTCGGATTTGCAGGAAGTGTTCTACGACATCATCGCTTTTTTCAGCCCTTCGGGAATTAAATCCTTATTCGAGAACTTCCCCAATTTCCGGCAAAATAAAACCCGGATTGCCGCTTTTGGCCCCACTACGGCCAAGGCCGTCATTGATGCCGGACTAATTCTCGACATTGAAGCGCCGCTGCCCAACGCGCCTTCGATGACGGGTGCCTTGGAGTTGTACATCAAAAAAGCCAGCGGACAGCCGCAGTAAGGCGATTGAAAAAATAGTAAAAAGGCCTGCCCCGATTACTCGGGACGGGCCTTTTCGCTTTTTTAGTGGTCAACTCTTCTACACATCACCCACCGAAACTACCGGGCCTTTCGGACCCGCCTGGGTGGTGCTACCGCCCTGATCTTCGAGTGAAATGGCGAAGGCTTCTGCCGCAACCATATCTTTCAGGCGTAACAATCCGGGTTTGATGTCGAACACACCGGCATCAACGGGTTTGCCCCCGACAATCGCCCAGAGTTGGTACTGCTTGCCCGCAGGCGGAGCAGGCAATTGGGCGGAAGCCAGGTAAACGGCCCGTTGCGGGGCATTCCAGTACACCAGGGCACGGGTGTTGGGTGATTTGGGTGTACCTTTTAATTCAATTCGTCGCGTGGCCGGGTCTAGCAACGCCGCCAGTTGCTCGTCGTAACTGACACTTTGCACCTCGGTGCGTTGCGCCAGGGTCGTATTCTGAGTTTCAGCCGCCATCAGGCGTTGCTCGGAGGAACGCCAGCGACTGTAGAGCAGAAAGTTACCCAATAAACTCAGTGCCAGAAAAGACCAGGAAGCAGCCATCATCCAGGGGGAACGCTGGCTGTTGAGGGGCACAACGCGTTGCGGGTTGCGGAAAACCGTTTCGGATTCTTCTACTTTAAACGGGTCTGAAGTATGAACCGTAAATTGTGAATCTCCAACTTTCAATTCTGCCAATGATCCTAAAACCTGCTCACGCAGGTAAGCGGGCGCTTCCTGCTCAAACGTGAGTGCGTACTCTTCCAGGGCACTCCGCAGGGTGGTAATCTCATTCTGTACCTCGGGATTTTGTTGCGCTACCCGTTCAACCTCGGCCGATTCTTCGGTAGAAGCCAAACCCAGCGCGTAGCTTTCGAGGATTCCTGATGCTATGTATTCCTTGACATTCAACGGTGGGTATAATTTAAATGGTGGTTACAGGGACTCAAATCCAAACCAGAAGTAGGGCAGTCAAACCTGCCGCCAAACTACGTAGTTGGGTCAATGCCGCCTTAACACGGGTTTTTACAGTGCCCAACGGTATGGCGAGTTCTTCAGCCACTTCGGCTTGAGTATATCCCTGAAAATAGACCAGTTCAATAAGCGTCCGGTATTCGGGCTTCAGGCCCGATACCATCTGCCGTACCCCGATGGCATCCACGTGCATCTCAATCGGGTTTTCCTGTTCAACAATACCTACGAAGTTGTCAAGGGGTTGGTTTTGAGAAGACTGATGATAGTCCTGGGAGCGGATTTTGTCGATGGCCGTATTGCGGGCTACATTCAGAATCCAGGTAAAAAAAGTGCCTTTAACCGCGTGGTAAGCCTCAATATTCTTCCAGATTTTGATGAAAGCTTCCTGCATTACGTCGGCGGCGGTTTCCTCCGAACGGACGATTTTCAGAATAATTCCGTACAGAACACCGGAGTAGTTGTCGTATAGCAACGTGAAACCCCGCTGGTCGCGTTGCTGGAGGAGCGTAACCAATTCGGGTTCGGCAATAAGAGTGCGGCGTTTGCTCACGTTTTAGTCTTTACAAAGTTACGAACAGTCGATAAAAAACCAAGAGAGTAGAATGCTGTTTTCATGGGTTGGAACTTGTGGGATGAAGAAAGAATACGTAGTTATACTCGTACGCATCAGGAATACAAGTCCTAAAAAAAACCGGGCCACCACCTGCAGGTTCGGTTGTAAAGCAGGAAAATAGCTTAGATCTTACGCCGGAAAGCAAAAAGGCCCCCGAGTAGTCGGGGGCCTTTTTGGTTTCCGGAAAACTGAAACTCAGCTTTTCTTCTTTTTATCGACAGCTTTTTTCTCGACTACCGGAGCCGGTGCCGCCGTTACCGTAGCGGCGGGCTGATTGGAAGGCATCACTTCGCCAGTCAGGGTCAGCACGATAGTGGGCGACTCCGCATTGCTGGTCACCGTGACGGGCTTGTTGAACTGGCCCATGGCCGCCGCGTTGAAAGTAGCTTTTACGGTGCCGGTTTTGCCGGGCAGTACCGGGTCTTTGGTCCATTCGGGCGTGGTGCATCCGCAGGAAGCCTGGGCGTTGGCAATGACGACGGGCTGGTTGCCAGTGTTGACAAACTCGAACGTGTACGTAACGGGCTTGCCCTGGGGTACTTTGCCGAATTCGTGCTTTTCCGACTTGAATTTCAACACGCCCTGGGCGTGGCTGGCAGCGGCAAAAGCCACAAAAGTGCAAGCAAATAAAATAGCTCTTTTCATGAGATGTACGGGAGAATTGGTTGAGTTTTTAAAAAGTGTTGAACAAAAGTAAGGACTTGAGTACCAAGTGGCAAACAGAATGCTGTTAACGATGTGTTAACGAAGTGCCCGTTGCGGGGCAGAAGGTGACCGGGTTTTTGGAACCTTCCCTTGATTCTCGTTAACTTTAGCCAAACAAATGTCGTTCCAGTTTCACTTTTTTACCCCGTTCCGACGTGGAGAATAACGAAATTCTCAGCGAATCCATTGCCCTGACCCGTCAGCAGGTGCTCGAGGATTATCGCCTGGCCTGCGAAAGCCGTCAATGCAGCCTGATTGTCAGGCGGGAGGTGTTTGCCGGACGGGCCAAGTTTGGGATTTACGGCGATGGGAAAGAACTTGCCCAGATTGCCTTGGCCCGCGCCGCCCGCAAAGGCGATTGGCGCTCGGGCTACTACCGCGACCAGACCTTCGTGGTGGCCGTGGGTGACCTGACCTGGGAGCAATACTTCGCGCAACTTTACGGCCATGCCGACATCGTTGCCGATCCCCACGCGGGCGGGCGCATGATGAATGGCCACTACGCCACGCGGCTCCTCGACGAACAGGGTCACTGGAAAAACCAACTCGAAACCATCAACTCAGCGGGGGATATTTCGCCCACCGCCGGGCAGATTCCCCGGGCAATTGGCTTGGGCTATGCTTCTAAATTGTACCGCCAAAACCCGAATCTGAGCGCATTTACCCAGTTTTCGCAGAACGGCAACGAAGTCTGCTTTGCCACCATCGGCGATGCCTCTACGTCGCAGGGGATGTTTTTGGAAGCCATCAACGCGGCGGGCGTTTTGCAGGTGCCCGTGGTGTTTTCGGTTTGGGACGATGGCTACGGCATTTCGGTGCCCATCGAATACCAGACCACCCGAAGCAGCATTTCCAAAGCCCTGGCCGGGTTTCAACGCACCGAAGACGAGCCGGGTTTCGAACTGTTCACGGTCAAAGGCTGGGATTACGTGGGGCTGCTCGAAACTTATCAGCGAGCCGCCCGGCTGGCCCGCGAGCAGCACGTACCCAGTTTGGTACACGTCGAGGAAATGACCCAACCGCAGGGACACTCCAGTTCGGGTTCGCACGAACGGTACAAAACCAAAGATCGCCTCGATTGGGAAAAAGAATTTGATTGCAACACACAGTTCCGCGACTGGATTCTGGCCAACGGCTATGCCACCGATGAAGAACTGACCGTCCTCGAAAGCGAAGCGGTGAAAATGGCTCGTCAAGCCCGGCAAGACGCCTGGACTGCCTACGTGGCCTCGATGAAAGACGACCACGAGGCGGCCATGAATCTTCTCCAACAGGCGGCCCACGAAAGCAGTCATCGGGTCGCGATTCAGGAAATCATCGAAGAACTCCGCACGGCGGTCAACCCGGTTCGTCACGATGGGGTAGCGGCGGTGAAGAAAGTCATTCGCACGATGCGGCTCGAAAACGCCCCGGTCAAGGCCGACCTGATCACGTGGCTCAGGCGGGTGGAACACGAAAACTGGGAGCGCTTCCACTCGTACCTGTACAGCCAGTCGGATGAGTCGCCCTTGCAGGTT
>JAJAZB010000220.1 GCA_026785975.1 Cytophagaceae bacterium
CCCCCAACCCCCCTTAAGGGAGGTTTTCGGCATAAAATTTTCCCTACTAAACCCCCCCTTCTGGGGGTTGGGGGTAGTTCTGGATAGGCGCTTAATAGGCATAAAATCGCTTTAGATTATTCACTGGTTTTTCCACGAGGTACCACGACAACGTGGCCAGTACTACCGTTAAGCCGAAAAACAGCCCAACCTGGAAAACCACCGAAGAAGCCAGCGCCGGGGAAAACTGGCCAACTTTTGCCAGCAATCTTGCAACCGGGTGCGTGGCCGGCGTGTGGTAAAAATTGTACACAAAATTATGGTAGAGGTACAGCCCGTAGCTGATTTTACCGAAATAGGCAATGACCGGATGTTCCAAAAATGCACCAAACCAGCCCTGAAAACCAACCACGGTTTTAGCAATAACCCAAAAAGCAATCATCGAAAACAGCAGCCGTTGAAGGACGTCTGTACCAAAATTGGGCCTTGCCACCGCCCAATACTGCCAGGTGATGAAAATCAGAACGACCCAGGCCGCGACAAAAAGTGGCATCGTGCGCCGCCACAACCCGGAAAATTGCTCGGGGAAAAATATAAAAAAATGTGCCAGCAGGCTACCTCCCACTAATGCATCTAGGCAGGTGGGGGTGCTCACAAACTCAATGACCCAGGGTTTTTGGGCCAACCACAGCCAAATTCGCAGTCCGACCGACAACGCAATCAACGCCCAAAAAAGGGGCAACAACCAGCGCCGGGGCGTGAACATAACCAGCCAGGGGAAAACCAAATAGAATTGCTCCTCGACGGCCAGTGACCATAAATGGTCGGAAGTACCCAGCCAGGTGTTGTGGATGGCGATGTAAAAATTGGTCGCGTAGCCGTAATACCAACCGGCCAACTCCCGCACGGGCGACACACTCAGGAGGATGAGTACCGTGATGGTCAGGTAGTACGCCGGAAAGATGCGGAGGCTACGCCGAATCACGAAGTTTTTAATCGTGAATAACTTAGAAGTCCCGCCCGCTTCATTGGCCAACTTGCTTTTGAGCAAGATGCTGGTAATCAAAAAGCCACTCAGCACGAAAAATGTATTTACCCCGAAGTAGCCCAGGGGCAACACGTTCCGTTCCCCCAGCCAGTGGTCGAGCATGACCACCAACACCGATAAAAACCGGATTCCGTCCAACTGGCCAAAGTAGGCCGACGTATGGACTTCGGGTTTGGATACGTCGGGGGTGATCATGGCGTAATCGTCAAATTCTGATTTAACTCCACCGTCCTTTTTGTGGCTAAATCGTATCGTTGAAGTTGGTAGCTACTGCCAGTCATCGCTCCGGCAGGAAGGTTTTGCGTAAGAATTCTGGTTAGAAATCCCTTTGTAAAGTTACGCCCCGTCAAGGCCACCCTCCATCCGGCCAAACGCGGTGTCGTTGGAAAGAAATAACGTTGATCCTGATTTTTCAATACAACGAAACTTCCCAGACGCGCGTCCACCGGCGGCGGAAGCGTAAGTTCCGATAGCTGAACATAGCCCAGGCGATTCCTCATGCCAACGTTCAAGGGTAATCCCTCTGAGCGAGCGGCCACTGAATCGACCACTGTCAAGGCCGGAAATTGGTAGAACCCGGCTTTTTCGACACGAGCCGTATGTCGATTGGCCAGTTCGGTAACAATGCCTACCGGGTAAAACAGCCAGGAACCATTTCTGCGAAAATTTATCGCATCGGCTAGTAGTGCTTGCCGGGTATTCAACACATTGGGCAAATACTGGGCGTACCCGGCTAAATGCCAACTCACCGCGAAGAGCAAAAAGGCCCGGAATGCCCACTCACGTGGGTTTTTTTCCAAAACCAGCAGCACCAGCGCGTAGCATCCAATGGTCAGCAGGATCGAATTGATTTTATATTTGCTGTTTAAAACGGCGCTCAAATCGCCCCCGGCCCGACTGAGCGCCGCCGCCAGCGCGGTGATCATCACAAACATTAACAGGCCCGCCAAGACCAGAAATGGGCCGGACGCTACGCTCTCACTGATTTTTCCGGTTAGCACCAGAAACGTGGGCCATACCAGGCGAATTAAAAGCTGATAAATCGCGAAACCAGCCAGTAACCCTCCCGCCAGCAAGGGTATCCACGAAAACGTGTATTCGATGCCAAATAATTCGTACCCGGTAAACGTCGCCTGCCGGGGCTGAAGCACGTCGAAGGTGGACCCGGCAAAACCAGCAAACGCCTTCAGTACGTTGACTGGATTCAACGCATTCTTGAGCGGATCGGGCGACCAATCGGGCCGAACGTAGCCGCGCAGGTAAATTATAATTGTCAGGGCGGTTAAAATTGCCCAACCAGTTAATGGCGCGTACCGGCGTTGGAAAAACAGCACCAACAGCCCCACCGCCCACACCAGCAACCCACTGCCCAAGGTCAGCGTGGCAGCCAACGCGAAAAAAATACCCAACGCAAAGCCTGGCCAAGTCGGTTTTACCAAAAAAAACAGACTCGCCAACGTGAAGAATAACACCGTAAAATTGGACAGCGAACCCATGCCCCAGAACTGATTGGCGTAAGAAGCCAGACCGAACAACAGAAAAGGAACGGGTAAAAAGTACCGGCTGGGGAGTTGTAATTTCTGAAAAAGCCGGTAGAAAAAAACAGCCATGCCCACCAAACTCAGGTTGCCAACGACCATTGCCGAGCGGAAATTGATGGTTCCCTCCAACGAATAAATCAGCCAGAACACCAGGCGATTATACACGATACGGTGTTCCGTTTGGGTGTACCAACCAAACCAGTAGCGTAACTTTTCACCCAGCGATTGGCTTTCCCGGATCGGAATCAACGAGTTTTCCACGACGAAAACGTCGTCCCAAAACGGAATATTGATCGCGTAACGATTCCAGACGTACCAAAACCCCAGAACGGGCAACAGGCTGATGGCCAGCACCCAGCCGGTTTGATTGGAAGAAAGGAGTCGCGTTTTCACCAATTCTTAGGGAGCTTGTTTGATGGATTATGCCGCAAAATAACGCTCCAACTGGTTGGATATTCCGTTCGGGTTTGTCCGTCGGTCGTGAGTATTCGGACTTCGTAAGATCCGTCGGGCGCGTCGGTTTTAGGAATCGTTGCGGTGAAACCCGGCGCAAAATACCCACCGCCACTCAGCAAACTACGGCGACTGCGGTTGCGGTGCTGGCGCGTCGGAAAAAGGAGCGTCAAACTATCGGACCTCAGTTGGACGTAGGCCCCCGCGTCGGGGCCGCCGGATTTTATATATGAACGATTCCCGATCGTCAACGCAACCTCATTTTGGTACAGGCTATCGATTGAAAACCGGGAGATTTTCCCCTGTTTTACTTCGCTCCGATTTCCGTTCTGGTCGTAAAATAAAGCAGGGGCCTGGTACGGAAACGTAACCCGGTCGTAGGCGGGCATTGGCCGCCGTTGCTGGCCGTCCCGGTGGCCGTATTTCCAGATGAAAAGTTGACTGATCCGGTCCTGACGGTGAAAAATCACTTCGCCAAATTCCAGGAAAGTCGTCCAGCCGTTGAACAGAATTGCACCGAAAAGCACCAGTTGAAACCCGACTTTCTGCCGCCGGACGGGGATTTCCCGCAGTACCGCAATGACCAACGTCAGCAATAAAACAGCCGAGTAAATTTTAACGCGACTGGTCAGCAATATCCAGTCGCCAAAGCCAATTCGTCCCACCGTCACCACCGCCGCCGAGGCGATCACGAACACCAACACGCCCAAAACAAAGTAGTCGGACACGTCGGCACCGCCGCGTAGCCAGGGGGTTTTCAAAAGGGATTTCACGGAGAAATAAGCGGCTCCAACCAGCAGCAAAAGCCCCGCCAAAACCGGCAAAACAAAGCGTTCCGTTGCCTCCGGTTGCCAGTCGGCTACGGAGCCAATGAATCCTAAAAAGCCTTTCAGGTAGAGCCAGGCGTCGCCATTCGGTGTAGGCGGATTCCCGGGCGGTTTTTGGTAGTTGAAAAAATAAATCAGACTGGTCAATCCTGCCAGTATAATCCAGTAAATCAAGCCTTTCCAGCGTTTTTGCAAAAGTAATAGTCCCGCTCCCATTGGCCAGACCAGCACCCCGTTCCCACTGGTAAACACGGCCATTATCGCCAGGAAACAGCCCAAAACGAATGCTCGTTCGGGTGTTTTACTCAACAGAAATACGCT
The DNA here is from genome assembly GCA_026785975.1 of Cytophagaceae bacterium. Taxonomy (GTDB): domain Bacteria; phylum Bacteroidota; class Bacteroidia; order Cytophagales; family Spirosomataceae; genus JAJAZB01. Next base: position 4,170 of record JAJAZB010000220.1, read on the forward strand.
AAAAATCAGAAAAAAGACGACCGAGAAATTTTGTAAGGAAGCCATTCCCCAAAACGTGTTTTCCTGGTGTTGAAGCGTCAACAACAACCAGGGCAAAGGCAGGAAAAAGTAGCCTGGAAGGCTACTTTGACGAATCAATTGGTAAAAAATAGCCAGAATTCCCAACAGGCTGAAACTCCCGATGAACATCAGCCAAACAAAGTTTATTTCCCCCGTCAACTGGTAAACAATCAGGGTCACCAAGCGGTCGAAGGCGATGCGATGCTCGTTGTGCTGCGCAAAAATCAAGCTGATTTTCTCGCCCCAGGAATCCGTCTGATTATAATCGACCAGAAAATTGCGCAGGGCGTGATCGTCCCACTTGGGGATGTTGACGGCGTAGCGAGCCAGGAACGCAAAGTGAAGAATTACGGGAATAAGTGCCACCAGCCACCAGGCCCCCAACCAGCCCGGTTCCGCAGCTGCGGTGGGCGGTCGGGTCATCGGGCGAGTCATGAATTTCATGCTCAAACCAGCTGTTGGAGGAGGTGGGCGATGTGGTCGGCGTCGAGGCCCGACTGCTTTTGATGGTACGCCTGATCCCCGTACCGACCATCCGGGTAGCCCTGGGCTGTTAAACTC
>JAJAZB010000221.1 GCA_026785975.1 Cytophagaceae bacterium
AATCCCTACGCGCCGCAAGGGCCTAACCCGATGCAACAGCAGCGGCAAAGCCAGCCGGGTGCCGTGGGTGGAAGCCGGAATTAGAAAACACTCATGCGACCAGACGACAAACTTTTTTCTGTCCTCCGGGATTATTTTCAGCATCAACCCGTGCGGCGAGCTTCGCTTTTTGGATCGGTAGCCAGGGGTAAGGCGCGGCGCGGTAGCGATGTGGATATTCTGGTGTGGTTTGATGAGTCAGTATTACTGCTCCAGCACGCCCGGATGCAGTTAGCGCTTTCGACGTTACTCAAACGAAAAGTGGATTTGATATCGGAGGGCGGTCTGTCGCCGTTACTCAGACCGTTCATTGAAGAAGAAGCCGTACTCATTTATGAAAAGACCGCCTGACGACAAGCAACGGTTGCAGCACATCCTGAATGCCATCGCGGATGTTGAGCAGTTTACGGCTGGGGTGGATTACTAAGCTTATATGCAAAACTACCTGCTGCGTCTGGGGCTGACGCGTTTGGTGGAAATTATTGGCGAAGCGGCGGGTCAGTTGTCAAGGGGATTGCATGGTGAGTTCAGCGAGGTGGAATGGGTGGCCATCAAGGGTATGCGTAACATCCTGATTCACGAATACTTCGGCGTGGATTACAAAGTGCTCTGGAGTTCGATCAAACAGGATGTTCCGGTTTTGAAAGAGAAAATGGAAGAAATTCTCCGTCAAAAATTTCCTGATAAAAATCGCTGACATTCTAATAGGACTTTCGCTTAGCCTCACCTTGAGCGAAAGTCCTATCTAATTTTAAAACTAAAAAAGGCCACTGATCGAATGGGCTTTATCGTGCCTGAACTGGATTACCAAACAATCGACATGGAGCAGCTTAGAATGGGTAATTTTTTACCCATTCTCTTCAAAATGTTGATTTTTGCCGGACCCCTTTCACTGGAATGAAAATAGTGAGTGAATGGAGCGTTCAACCAAACCCAGTTTACATCCATGAATCTTATCCTTCACCTCCTCATCGACGCCGCTGTCATCTTTGGCATGGCGTACATTTTACCCCAAGTTGACGTTAAGAGTTTCGGTACCGCCCTGCTGGTGGCCATCGTGTTGGGTTTACTCAACGCAACAGTGGGCTGGGTACTACGCGGTATCGGTGATGTTGTCACCCTCGGTATAGTTAGTTTCGTGATTCGGCTGGTTGTGACGGCGTTGCTGCTCAAACTGGTGGATCGGTTCTTCAGTGGCCTGACCATCAACGGGTTCTGGCCCGCACTGGTTATTGCGCTGGCCGTGGCTGTGGCCGGTGCCGTACTCGATCAAGCCTTTGCGCCTGATATGAACGTTGCTACCGATACCAACTAAAGGTAATTTTAGGCGTGAAAAAAGCGGAAACTCAGTCGGAGCTTCCGCTTTTTTTATTTTGTTTGACCCGTGACCCGTCCCGAAAAATCTTTAGGTGGCAAAACCGTCCGATTAGCCCGAATTTCCCGCCATTCTTCCTTTAAATACTGCTTTCTGGTGCGCTACTTAAAATATTCGCTGTTCTCCTGCGACTACCCTGGTAGAAACGTACCCAATGGACAACGTCATTACACCAAGCGCAACCAACATCGGCGAGCAAGACCGACAACTTCAGGAAACGGTTCGGCAGGAACGGAGCCACTTGCTTGATTTTATTCGGCGGCGCGTACCCGACCGCGACGAGGCGGAGGATTTGCTCCAGGACGTTTTCTACGAACTAACCGAAGCCTACCGGCTCACCAAACCCATCGAGCGGGTAGCCTCCTGGTTGTTTGCCGTAGCGCGTAACAAAATCAACGACTGGTACCGGCGGCCCGCCTATGCCCGGAACACCTCGCTGGATGCAGCGCTGAACGGCACTGAAACGGACGATAATGCGCTGCTGCTATCGGAATTCCTACCTGCGGCTGAACTCTCAGCCCCCGATAGCCTCATGCGTGACGCCGTGTTGGAGGCACTCGCCGAGGCGCTCGGCGAGCTACCGCCCGAGCAGCGCGAGGTATTCGTAAGGCACGAGATCGACGGGCAATCGTTCCGGCAAATGGCGGACGAATTGGGCGTTTCGATCAATACGTTACTCTCCCGAAAACGCTACGCCGTGCTGTACCTGCGCGACGAGCTTCGGGACTTGTACGAGGAGTGGATAGCCCCCTAACCGATACGTCGGGCCGCCCCGAGGGGGCATTTTTCTCACCAAAAACAAAGCCCCCTCGGGGCGGTCCGACGTATCGGTTAGGGGCTTACAAAAACCATGTTCACTCTCAAAATTATGGCTTTCGTAGCCATCGGAATTCTGGCCTTTCTGGCCGTAGCCTGGGTCGTGATGCGGCTCTGGAACTGGCTCGTACCCGGTGCCTTCAACGGACCGCGTTTGCAGTACAAATACGCCCTCGGCCTGCTCTTGCTCAGTCGGATTCTGTTTGGTGGGTTTGGTGGCTTCCGGGGGCATGGCCCCCAGGGACACGGTGGGCCGGGTGGTCACTGGAATCGCGATGGTCGTCATCACCACGAAACCTCCATCAAACCGCACCAACAATCCTTAACGCCGGAAACCCAGGTGACGCCCCAACCTTAATCGGGGCAAAGTTTTTCAACCAAAAAATAACTATTGATCATGAAACGATTCTGGATACGACGCGGACTTAAATTTTTCGCCTTTGGTCTCCTGTTTATGACTCTGGCCAGCCTGGCCGTGATGGGTCTTTGGAATGCACTTTTGCCCGCTCTCTTTGCCGTTCCCGCCATTGGCTTTGGGCAGGCCCTGGGCCTGCTGGTGCTGTCGCGAATTTTGTTTGGCGGCTTCGGACGGGGCGGATGGGGTGGCCGTCCGGGTGGCCACGGAGCCTGGCGCGGGGACGGTCGGGCCGACTGGAAGCAGAAAATGGAAGAACGCTGGAAAAACCTGACGCCCGAGCAACGCGACAAGATGCGCCAGCGTTGGGAGAGCAAGTGCGGCGGGCGCGGACGCTGGGAACGGCCTCAGACTACCGAACCTGCCGAACCGACGACCACTTCGCTTTAACGTAAAAAGCCCTCCCGGGCACTCGGGAGGGCTTTTTACTGTCAACTATGAATGGATTACTGCTTATCCCACCACACTCGGGAGTCGAGGTTGTCAGCCCCCTGCCGGGCGATGGCTGTTTTTCCTGGAAACACAAAATGGCCGGACGCTGGCAAACCTCAGCCCCAAAGAGCGAGGGCAAATAAAAGTGCAGCGGAAAGAGCGGTGCAGCAGCGGCAGACAAGTAGCAGTTGGCATCATGCAATGGCAACAGGCAAAAAAGCCCGATCATCACGACACGACCGGGCTTTTTCTGCTTATTAACGATTGGAACGCCAGCCTGGTGCCAACTACTTATCCCACCACACGGGAGTATCCATATCGTCGGGGCCTTGCACGGTAATAGCTGCCTGACGGTTGGTGTTATTCACCGAGTTCTCCGCATCAGGATATGTTAATCGCAGAATGAAAGTACCCCGGATCGTTTTAGCCGGATAAGGGTTTGGTGCCAAAACAGGAAAATCGCTGCGCCGGAAGTTAGCCCATGATTCAGGGAAGTTCAGCAAAGAGGCAATCCAGTATTGTGTGTTGATCTGCTCCAGCCCACGTGCAGCTACGTATGGATTAGCCGTTGTATAAGCCGTAATGGCTGCCGCCGGAACGGTTGAACCCGCATCGTAGTCTGCTAACGACTGCATGTGTGCCGTAATGCCTGCTGTATAATAATTGGCTGCCGTACCGGCCGTTACCCAGCCCCGCTGAGCTGCTTCGGCCAGCAATAACTGCGTTTGGGCGTGTGTAACAAAAAACGTTGGCGATCCCAGCTTGGCCATTCGTGTCCGGTCCAACTGCGAGTAGTCGTAGAAGCTGGCTAATTTATCGGCTGTAGCCCGGACTGGGATGCTATTGTTATCGAAGCCCAGGGGCATTCCAATTTGTGGGGCTGCCGTACGGTCCGCGCGGGCAGCTACCTGCTGCGCTCCCGATGCTGCTCCTACGTAACGCACCGCGATACCCTCCAAGCGGGGGTCGGCGGTGGTGCGTAGGTAATCCACGAAGAATTTAGTCAGGTAATAGTTGTTGGCTTCCGTACCGTTCAGCGTAGCCCCCGTCGGGTTTTGGTAAGCCGAGGCATCATTACGAATCACGGCATTGTCGGCATTGCTTTGAAATACGCCACCGGCAACGGCCTGTTGCACCGCCTGTTGAGCCACCGTAGGGTTTGCTTTCCAGAGCCGCATGCCCCCCCGCAGCAACAGCGAGTAACCCAGTCGCTTCCATTTCACTATGTCCCCTCCATACATCACATCGCCAGCTTCGCGGGTTTTGGCCGCATCCAGAGCAGCCGATGCTTCATTGAGTTCCTTCAAAAGGTCGGTGTAGATCGACTGTTGCGTGTCGTATTTGGGAAAGGTGACTCCACCGCTAAAACCGAGACCAGCCTCCGTGTAGGGGATGTCGCCGTAGGTATCCGTCAGCACCATAAAAATGTAGGCCTTCCAGATACGCGCCATGTTATACAAATTCGAGCGACTGGGGTTGCTCTTGGTTTGACCAATAATATCGACCAGATAACGAATCACGTCGCGGTAATACCGCTGCCACAGGACTGCGTTGCGCGGAAAATTGTTCTGGTTGAAGTTAGCTCCCGCCAACACGGTGCCATTCGGCGAAAACACCTGTTGCACAATGGCCGACTCAAACACCAGCACCTCAGCCGGAAACGTACTGGTTACCAGCGCGTTGTTAAACGTAAAAATTGGATTTAAAGTCGTTGGCGAGTTGGGATTGGTATTCAACTCGTCGAAACCTTTCTCGCAGCTAGTGGTCAACACCAGCATGATCAGGAGGGTACAGGTTATATGTAGTTTTTTCATGTTCTTTTGCGTCTCTCTGAGAGTTGGGAGTGGTTAGAATCGTGCGTTTAGGTTGAACCCCGTACTGCGCGAGGTAGGCAGGCCCGTTGATTCGAGGCCAACAACGTTGTCGGAGGAGTAGCCAAACTGCTCGGGGTCGATGTTGGGCACCCACTTTTTGAGGATGGCTACGTTGTTGGAAATGATGTTGAGCCGTAAGCCTTTTATAAACGTTGATTTGGGCAGAAACCGGGTAAAGTCATAGCCCAGCGACATCTGACGCAGCTTCACAAAGCCGCCGTTGAACACCATCGGTTCGGTGATACCGGCTACCATTGTTTCGTAGTAGATTTGGTACGAGGTCCGCGTTGTATTAGGCGTGGTTGAAGTAGCCGCGTTGCCGTCGGCACCCAATACAACGCCCGTGCCTACCATGCGGTTGTCGGCCTCGCCCCGGCCAACGAGGGTCATCTGCTGTAGCCCGTGCCGGATCAGGTTCCGGTTGGTGCCGGAGATTATCTTGTTGCCGAGCTTGTAGTCGATCAGGAACGACAAGGCTACCCCTTTGTAATTAAACGTGTTGGTAATTCCCCCAAACCACTTTGGCAATGACGACCCCCAGGAGCGTTGCGTAGGTGCCCGCAGCGGCAAACCACCCGTGCTGTGTACGAGTTGCCCCTGAGCGTTGCGCAGCAGCGGAAAGCCAAATAACTGACCCAGCGGTTGCCCAATTACCTGCCGGAGTTCGCCAATGAACACCCCACCCCCTGTCACAATCTGGCCAGGTAGTCCATCTTTGTTGTAATCCCGGTCACCAATTCCGTTGTCATCATTCAGCAATTTGAGCAATTCCGTTTTGTTGTATGAGCCATTAAAACTGACATCCCACGAGAAGCCGCCCGTGCGAATGGGTGAGCCTGTCAGTAACAGTTCAACGCCACTACTGCGGCTCTGACCGCTGTTGATGAGCGTGTTCACATACCCGGAGGCATCGGAAATCTGGGCGGCTACAATCTGATCGCTGGTGATTTTGTTGTAATAGGCTACGTCCAGACCCAGGCGGTTATTGAAGAACTTCAACTCCAAACCCAATTCCGACTCCGCTACGCGCATCGGCTTGAGGGTGGTATTGGGTACGGTTCCTGAGGTAATAAAGCCCAGTGGTTGCCCCTGAAACAGGTTGCCGTTTACGCCGTAGAACAGGCTGCTTGAGTAAGGTCCTACGTCCGTATCGCTGCCCACTTCGGCATAGGCAGCCCGCAATTTACCAAAGCTCAACCATTTCGGCAGTGAGTTGAAGGCCTGCGAAAACACAAAGCTACCCGTTACAGATGGGTACAGAACGCTCCGGCTACCGGGAGCCAGGGTTGAGAACCAGTCGTTGCGGACAGTGGCATTCACGAACAGGTAGTCGTTGTACGAGAGTTCGACTTGCCCGTAGAATGAGTTTACTTTACGTTCAGAAATGCTGTAAACGGGGTCTTTCAACTGTGAGTTTTGGGGCGTGTACAACCCTCGCACCACAAAGTTGGTAGCCAATGTGCTGTTCACATCGCTCCGACGGTAAAGTTGGTTGCCACCGACCGTTGCATTGACACCTATTTTACCGAACGTGCGGTTGGCCCCAATCAGGAAGTCAGCGTTGATCTCGCGGAACTGACGTGAGTCGCTCACCATCCGCCCGTTCACAAACCCCGCCGGTGCTACAGCCAACGAGGCCGCCCCGGTTGGAAAGTTATAGACCTGATTCCTGGACGAGTAATCCTGACCAACGCGCCCCTGTACGTACAGCCAGTCGGTGAAGTTGTACTTCAGCGCGACGTTGCCAAAAACCCGGTCGCGCTGAATCTGCTCAAATTTCTCGGCCATGGTAAAATAAGGATTCGTCCGGTTGCGGAAACGTGACCAGACGAACTCATCTCCGTTCGCATCATACTTATTGGCTTCCATAACGTCGAAGGGCATGGAGTTGGCCATTGTGTACACAACGGTGGGCGTAGTGAAATCCTGTTGGGCAATCTGTGGTGGGTTTTTATTGGCTTCGTTCGAGTAATTAATTGTACCCGTCACGTTCAGTTTGCTGGTCAGGTTGTAATTGAAGCCCAGGTTAACGGTACGGCGGTCATAGGTATTGTTAGGCGTAATACCCTTTGAGCTGAGGTTGGAGAGCGACAGGTTGAAGCCGCCTTTCTCCCCCGCCGACGACAGTTGAACCGTATTCGTCCAGTTCATTCCGTTGCGGTAAAACGTATTGATACGGTTGCGAACCGGCACGTAAGGAACCGTAACACCTCCAAACAGCACCTGCGTCATGCCTGGCTGGAATTTTTCGCCCCAGCTCCACACCCCCGACGTTGGGTTAGCGGCTGTGGGCCGAACACCTCCTTCGCCCTGACCGTACTCATACTGAAAATCAGTGAAGTCGAGCGGCTGTTCAACCGTGAAATTGCTGTTGTACTGCACACCGATCCCCTGCGAGGTTCCCTTGGTTTTGGTCGTAATCATGATAACCCCGTCTTTGGCCCGTGAGCCATACAGCGCGGCAGCCGTTGCCCCTTTCAGAACCGTCATCTGCTCAATGTCATCCGGGTTGATGCTGCTCAACCCGTCGCCCCCGTCGGAGTTATTGAAGTCACGGTTGGGGACAGAGCTATCCGAGCCGCCGTTGCCCGAGTTCAAGCTGAAGTTGGTGTTATCAATGGGAACGCCGTTGATAACAATGAGCGGGCTATTCTGCCCCGAAAACGACGACTGCCCCCGTATCCGAATCTTACTGGTTCCGGCTGGTCCCGTGCCCAAACTAGAAATTTGCACACCCGCCATTTTTCCTTGTAGGGCGTTCATGAAGTTAGGCTGACGATTCACGTTGATTTGTTCGGAACTTAGTGTGGCGATGGCGTATCCCAGCGTCTTGGCCTCTTTCTTAATCCCCAGTGCCGTCACCACCACCTCGTCGAGGCTGGCCGACGACTCGGTGAGCGTCAGGTTAACCACCGTCCGCCCACCAGTGGCGACTTCCTGGGCGGCGTAACCCACCGAACTAAACGTCAGGGTAGAATTAGCCGGGGCCGTGATGGCGTAATTGCCGGAGGCGTCGGTGACGGCCCCGGTCGTGCTACCTTTAACGAGCACGTTGACACCGGGTACGGGGGCGTTTTCTCGGGCGGAAGTTACGCGGCCCGTAATGCGCGATTGGGCCAGAACTGAAGTCGCCGCTATGGTTGTCAGTAGCAGCATTCCAGACAGCACCATCCGAATGCGATGGTTTAAAAACCGGTTTTTCATAAGGTTTAGTAAAGGTTGAACATGAACGAGGTGTGGTTTTTTGGCAAATACTTAACTGTATTTGCCCGCGAAGTTTAGTATTTTTTTAAAGGTTTTACCGGAATAGTCAAAAAACTTTCTTGTATAGGACAGCATAGGACAATCGCGCAAGGCGGATTTTTCTGATTACAGATACTGGTTTTATTCGTTTCGATAGTATCCTGACACGGTTCTACGTCGGAGGTAGCTACCTGCTTCCTAATAAAAGTTAGACTGAATTTAAAAACTGCTTCGGGAAAGGCGTATATTTGCGCTCCGAATTCGGGATGTGGCGCAGTCCGGTAGCGTACTTGCCTGGGGGGCAAGGGGTCGTGGGTTCAAATCCCGCCATCCCGACGAATCAAAAGCAAAAACCTCGCAGAACACGTGTTCTGCGAGGTTTTTGCTTTTTTGCCTTGCGAATCCTCTTCATCCACCCCCTATTTCCTGCTTCCACTTCACGGGATGAAAAAAGTTTTTTCTGCCCTGTTAACCTTTCCCACTTTGGTGCGATACACAAGCGAATCGGGCACACCGCCCTTTTCTGTTTCTATCTTAAAAATCTCAGAAATCATGAAAAAGCTACTCATTTCTATTATCGTCGTTGCGGTGGCGAATGCCGCTCACGCCCAATCCAACGAATTGTCGTTTAGTCAGAGTGGCAATGGCAACCAGGCCAGCAGCGTTTCACAAAAGGGCAGCGCCAATACCGGCTCCATCGCCGTAGCTGGTGATAATAACGTGTCTACCTTTGATCAGCGGGGTAATAATAATCAAGGGGCGCTTTCCATTAATGGAAATGGAAACCGGGGTCTCGTACAACTTTATGGTAACGAAAATGAAGCGATCATCACCCAAGTTGGTAATAGCAACACCGGTTCTGCTTATTCATTTGGTGGTAATAATAGCCAGGTCAGCATAGTCCAAACTGGTGATAATAATAGTGGTTATGCTCACCCATCCTCCGGCAGTTACAACCAAGTTGCTGTAATACAGGCCGGTAATAGCAACTGGGGCGATGCTGAGTCATACGGCGGTAATAATAACCAAGTCAGCCTTACCCAAATTGGCACTAACAATGGCAGCGAGGTTTATTCAATCTACGGAAGTAATAATCAAGTCCGTGTTGCACAAACCGGTAATGGCAATTGGGGCGTTGCCGCTTCATACAACGGCAATAATAACCAAGCCAGTCTTACTCAGATTGGTAACAGCAATGGAGGCGTTGCCGGCTCATCCAGTGGCAATGACAACCAAGCCAGTGTTGCACAAACCGGGGACAACAACCTTGGCTATATCTCCTCAAATAACGGCAGTAACAACCATGCCAACCTCGTTCAAAGAGGGAACTCGAACGAAGCCAAGTTGTGGCAAGAGGGCTATTTCAATGAAGCTGCTATCTCACAGGAGGGCAACAACACACTGGCCGGTCTTGAGTCATCTTCTTTACCCTACGCTACCGAATACGCTAACCAGCGGGGAGAGGGCAACCTACTAACCCTAACCCAAACCGGCGATGGCAATATGCTGCACTTCGGCCAAGTTGGTAACGGCAACACCGCCACGATTACGCAGGGGCC
>JAJAZB010000222.1 GCA_026785975.1 Cytophagaceae bacterium
ACCGAGTAATACGAATTCCGGTCTTCTTTCTTCACCACGACCGGCGGAAAGCTGCTTTGCATTAAAATTAAATTACTCAGCAGTCGCGCCATGCGCCCATTTCCATCGTCGAATGGATGAATGGCTGTGAATTCGTGATGGAAAAGCGCTGCTACCACGAGTGGGTGAATCCCGGCGACTGTCTTTGCTTCTTGATACCAAGCCATCAGGTCGGTCATGCGGGCGGGCGTTTCCTCGGGCGTAGCGTAAAAATGAGTTTCTCCGGTTCGGGTTTTTACGGAATTTGATTCCCGCTTGTACTCCCCTAGGCGGATCCATTTTTTGGTCGGATTGCCTTCCGGTGTCAACGCGTCCACTTCGTAGGGTTCGACCAAAATCAATTTATGCAAGGCTCGAATGTCGGCCTCGCTGATGCCTCGTTCGTCTTTTACCAAACTGGTCAGAAATAAAATTGCCTCATTGTGCCCCCGGATATCGAGATGGTCTTTGAGTGGTTTGCCTTTGGCCGTCAGGCCGTGCATCAAAAACGCGACAGTTTCGCCGTAATCCAATTGATTGCCTTCGATGGAATTGGAGTGGTAGTTCCAATCCAACCTGAGTTTTTGCATGATTCGCTGCTCCGTTTCGGTCGCCAGCGGGCGGAGCGCATCCACCTCGGCTTTCAGGGCATTCACCGATTTGATAGCGTCAAGTTTACTCAATTCTACGATGTACGGAAGGGAAAGCATACGCGATGGGCCGGGTAGGTTCGGGTTTTGCCGCCGGTGGTCGGGCGAATATCGGTTATTTTTGAACTAATGGATGAGGTGGAAGAAAAAACGGCCTGAATGAGTGGTTGATGTCTGGCGTGTTGATTTTGAATGGGAAAGCCTGCACCCTGTTCTGCGCCATTGACCGAGTTGCAGGTCTAAATCCCCTATCCAAAAACGGGTATTTGTACGCAGGATATTCGGGTATTTCTACGCTATCACTTGATTATCAGTAGAATTATCTTTGCTCTCGTTCATTTCCGCTTCTAAATCCGCACACCATGCCTGATGCCCAAACTTTCGACGTAATCAGCGGTAAGCGATTCAATCGCTTTGAACTGGCTGACCGGGGAGATCTCGTTTTCTTTCCCTACCTGCGCCCTTGCCGGGTGAAAATTCTAATGGTTGTCGATGCGAGTATTTCGTTTAGTCACTCGTATTTTGGCCTTTCGCACGTTCTGGATGTTCTGCGCAACAATCCCGAGTTTTACGTCAAATTTGACGTGACCAGGGCGCACCGGAACACCGACAATTTCAAGCCCAATCAGGCAACCGATCCCATCGCCTGGAGCCGGTACGGTCCCCACTTTGAAGGCTTTCGCTTCACGCAACCTAACTTTAATCTCAACGATTTCGACCAGGTCTGGTTCTACGGCTTTTACGGAGAAGGGCATCCCACCGGCCTGAACGATGCCGAACTCGAACTATTATCGCGCTGGATGGACAACGGCGGCGGCGTATTCGCCACCGGCGACCACTTCAACCTGGGGGCGGCACTTTGTTCGCGAATCCCCCGCGTGCGCAGTATGCGGAAATGGACGGCCGCGCAGGGCGTACCCCCGGCCAACAGTCCAATACGGCACGATACGCTGTTGAAGGGCAGCAACGCCAATTACACCTTCGACGACGAATCGGACGACCAACCCATGCGAATCACGCCGAAACGGTATCTGTTGAGTAGTTGGAGTCCGTTTTTACGTCGCAGTCGTCCGCACCCGGTTTTGTGTGGCCAGGACGGGGTCATCGACATCCTGCCCGACCACCCGCACGAGGGCGAAGTACTCGACACGAGCGAGATCAATCTCACCGGTAAATTTGGCTTTGGTTCGTACCTCAACCAGGACGAATACCCGAATAGCGGCGCGGCTGCTCCCGAGCGCATCGCCCGGGCCTTCATCCAGGGCGATCATCAACCAACGGATTTCAAAGGCTCGGTCAACGCCAAGTCGTTCGGCGTCATCGGCGCGTACGACGGCCATCAGGCAGACGACGCTAACCAAAAACCCGGCCGGGTGGTGGTCGATTCGACCTGGCACCACTGGTTCGATGTCAACCTGATCGGTCGCCCGATTACCAACCTGGATTCGTTCCCGATGAACGGGACTAATCCTAAAACGCAGGGTTTCCTGGCAACGCCCGCTGGTTTGCAGGCCCTGTCGCGGATCGATAATTATTTCCGCAATGTTGCCGTTTGGTTATCGCCCAAAACCAAACAGCGTTGTATGCTCAAGCGGGCCACCTGGGGTATCGTGTTGCGCTACCCGCTCATCGAACGCCTGGACCCGAAGATGCCCATTTGGGAACTCGGCGGCACGGCTTACGACGCGCTGGGGCAGCGGGCCGGGCAGTGCATCATGTCGGGGTGGCTGCTGGAAGTGCTGCCGCGCGACCTCCTCAAGATTTTTGATGTACCTCCCTTCCCCGAACCCAATCCTTGCCTGACCTGCCCGCCGTTTGAATTGATCGAGCGGTACGTACTTGGCGGCATCACGCGCGAATTGCTCGAATTGGGCTACAAAATGGACGATGGGGCCGTCGACGAAAAACGGGAAATGGACGAACGAAGCGTAACCGAAGCCTTCAATCAGGGCGCGGCACGCGGCATCGGGGAAGTACTGAAAGGTCTGGAAAGTTCACTCCAATCGACCCGCAAACAGCATAAGATTTTGAGTGATGTACTGCCCAAGTTGACTCAAATATGACCGTTAGATCGAGGTATCCAACACGTGTTTTGCGGTGTCAGGAATCAACGAACAAAAGCAGGGCACCCGAAATTGACTCCTGTTTTCGGGTGTCCCGTTTTTTTTCTGAAATAGGGTATTTTTCCCGTTGCACGAAACCAGACTTTTACTGAATTTTGGAACGTATTCCGCCTTCAACCCGAGCCGTTTGGGTGGGTTTAGCGGCAAAAACCCAATTTCCACTCTTTAAACCTAAATAATCATGGCAACCAAAAAGAAAACCCACCGGGCCGATCCGCCCGGAGGCACTACTCCCGGCACCGTGGTGCCCGAGGAGGAATCGACGCTACTGCGGCGGCAGTGCGGCTCGATGTCGGCGCATTTCCGGCTTTTGGAACAGGATCCCGAGTTTCGCACGATCCAGTCCGAACTGGAGCTGTCGACGGCTCGCCGTATGGCCCGTGGCTCGGATGCTTTTTTACATTCCAACGGCCCGATGGTGATCCAGGTGGTCGTTCACGTGGTGTACAACACGGCTAAGGAAAACATTTCGGCGGCCCAGATCAACAGCCAGATCCGGGTGCTCAACCGCGATTTTCGCGCCAAAAACCCCGACAAATCAAAGGTTCCGAGCGTCTGGAAGGGCTTGACGGCCGATGCCAACGTGACCTTTCAGTTAGCCAAAAAAGACCCGAACGGCAACTCAACAAACGGCATCACGCGGACCAAAACAGTCCGAACGTCGTTTGGCACCAACGATTCGGTCAAGGGCGGGGTCGAGGGCAAAGCACCCTGGGCCGTCGACCGCTACCTCAACATCTGGGTTTGCAACCTACGCGGGGGCTTGTTGGGTTACGCGCAGTTTCCCGGTGGGCCTGCTCCAACGGACGGGGTGGTCGTCACCCACCGGGCCTTTGGTACAACCGGCACGGCCACGGCCCCGTTTGCCCTCGGGCGCACGGCGACCCACGAAATCGGGCATTACCTGAATCTTCGCCATATTTGGGGCGATACTGAAGACTGTTCGGGTAGCGATATGGTGAAAGACACGCCCAACGCCGTTGGACCGAACCTCGGCAAGCCCGCGTTTCCGCACATTTCGTGCAGCAACGGCCCCAACGGCGATATGTTTATGAACTACATGGATTACGTCGACGACGATGCGATGTTCATGTTTACCTTCGAACAGGTGGCGCGGATGCACGCCACGCTCGACGGTTTTCGCGGTTCGCTCGTTAGCTAATGTTCACTTTTTGAAAACAGAATCATGGCCGGTAAATTCGACAAAACAGCCCTCTGCCGCGAGTGGGTGCATTCGGGCGAGGAAGACACGGAAAACGAAACCGTGTTTCGTCCGGCAGATTACGACTTTCCGCTCAGCCGCCGCCCGAGGGAATCGTTTCAGTTGAAGCAAGATGGCAAGCTGGTCAAGGGCGAAGGCTCGGCTTCTGATGGGGTGCAGGAAACGCAGGGAACCTGGAAATTGAAGAACGATGAAATCGCGTTTCACCTCGAATCCGAGCCGAAGCAAATCAGGCAGATTGCTTCGGTTGGTGAGAATAAGTTGGTGTTGAAAAAGTAGGTTGTGTTTTCGTTTGTTCAGGCAAATCCCCCGTTCGTCCGCGTCAAAAAACCGGACGGATGGGGGATTTCTTGGGAGTAGCCTCCACCTCGGTCTGTGGCCCACAGAACGAAATTTTACGGATGTAATTTATCTAATCCTTTCGGTCTGTGTGCCACAGACCGAGGTGGAGCAAGTATCGCCCGAACGGGAATAAAATCTGATTGACTTGTCTACTCACGACAATTGAGAGAAATTTGACGCTACCGGGCAGCGGGATAAATTTGCGGGCTGGTCTGGTTGTAAATCCTACCCAATGCTGGTTCGTTTAGTCGCCCATTTCTTCCGCAATTCCCCCGTTCTCGCCTTGATTGGCATTGGAGGGCTGATGGTTTTAGTCACGCTGGCCGGTATTTTCCACCAAGCACACCACTGCACCAGCCCTGATTCAATCGCGTACCTCCGCCTCGCCGAGCAGGCGTACCGCACCGGTAGCGTGTACCACATTCCCGGCTGGTCGCCAGGTTTGCATTCCACCTGGCCGCACGCCTACTCATTGGCCATTGGATTGTTTCACGCGCTGACGGGGCTTTCGTACCTCATTGCATCCAAACTGGTCAATTACTTTGCGCTGGCGGCAACGCTTTTTTTACTTTACAAAAAACACGGTACCCGCGCCTGGCTGGTCGGGCTGGCCTTTTGGGCCGTAGTCAAGGTTTACGCCTATACGTGGTCGGAGCCACTGTATTTCTTCGGGTTAATTTGGTTTGCCCACACCCTCCACGCGTTGCTGATCGAACCCGCTCCGCGCCCCGGTCGTTGGTTTGAGTTGTACGTCGCAGCAGTGCTCGTGTTTGCTACGCGGTACATTGGTTTTTTTACGTTCGGGCTGGTGGCCGCGCTGGCCGGGTATGGGTTCTGGACCCGCCGGTTGTCGTTGGCTTGGAAGGCGGCATCCGTTTTTACCTTGCTCGTCGCGACGGCTGGATTTTACTTTTGGTTAAACGAACACCACACCGGTACGTTTTCGGGCGGTGCGCGGGGTACCTGGAGCGATGAACCGTTGAACGTTTTCCTAAAAACCTGGCTTCGGGTCCAGTTGAACGAACTCTTGCTGATTCGCGATTGGAATTTTACGTCATTCGACGGTCTGGCGCTGGCCGGGCTGATTTTTCAACTCGGTATGCTCGGGTTTGTTGCCCAAAAACTCACTCACCACCCCGCCGGGAGTGTCCCCCGAATCGCTTGGGGTACTCCGCCGCTGATCGCGCTCGTCTACTTCGCCGTTGCTTTGGTTTTTTACTGCACCTTTTTCACCGTGCGAAGGCTAATGCCGTTCAACGACCTGACTTACCGCACGTTGTGCCCGGCCACGTTGTTCGGATTGCTTGGGCTACTCAGTTGGCTGACGCAACGGGACGAGGTTTTTCTGAGATGGAAAGGTACCCTGTTGGGATTCTTCTTCGTCGTGCTGTTGGTGAGTCCACTGCCAGCTACGTTCCGGGTTAGTCGGGTGGTTGAAATAGTGAGTCGGGCATTCGTTCGTGTCAAAGACTAACGGGAGAATCAACTTGCCCATCACCGCAATTCGGACTTCTCATTGTCAAAGTAAAAGCCTTGATCCTGAATCGCCCTGCGAAAGGGTGCTAAATATTCGGCGGTCACCTTCGGGTTCTTCAGGCTATCGAGCTTCACAACGAATACCTCGTCGGGGTTGTCGGGTTGGCCGCGATCACCACGAAGACCGGCATATTCCGAGCCTTTGCAAAGTTGCGGTAGTTCTCGATCTGACGACCGGTAGCCCAGTCGAAGGTGGGCTTTTCTCCCGGATCGTAGCGACTCCGCCACTTGCATTCGACGGCGAATAACTGACGCATATTCCCCATGTAAAACTCAATCTCCAGGTCGGGATGCGTTGAAGATTCGGCATAAATGCCATCGACGTACTTGTCCCCACGCCATTCTTTAATCGTGAAAAGGTTTCGGCTGAATCGCTTGACTACCCATTTCTCGAACAGGTTGCCCTTCTCCTCTGGGGTTAGTCGTAAATTCTTCCGGCTTTGGCCCTGGTCAGTCGTTGCGGTCGAAGTCGAGGCTGATTTGTGTTTGGTGGAAGGCTCAATGCCTCGTCTCATCAGCACAACGACCCCGCCGGAGGCCAGGATGACGCCGCCGACGATCATCGCAATGCCAAAATAGGTGTGATTCATGGGGAGGTGTTGTTATTTTGGTGGGGTTAAAGCGGTTCTACACATCTCTCCTGCGAGTCTGGGTAGTGGAGCCTAACTTGTAGTGATACGAATGAAAATCTACCCCTCGGTCTGTGGCATATAGACCGAAATTTTTTGCGGATGTGCTTTGTCGGGTTCCTTTCGGTCTGCGTGCCACAGACCGAGGGGTAGAAAACCTCATTTACCCGGATCAGAGAGGGGCTTAAGTGGGATTTCCCAAAGTCCAAGGATTTCGCGGCAGCCATCCTCAAACGAAAGCGAAAAATCGACCAGTTGCAAGTCGGGCAGAACCCAGGAAAGCGCCTCAACGTCGCAGGGTTCAAGAATTACGGGCACGATGCGGTTCTTGAAGCGATATTGACGAAGCGCGTACATAAGTTCCCGTTTCACCCAAATGGCCTTGTCATCGATGGAATGCGGCGAAAGCAGGATGATAAACCAGTCACAACGTTTCAGGGCTTGTCCAATTTCATCGTGCCATTGTTGCGCGCCTTTGATGCTGGTTTTGCTGTACCAAACCCGGATGCCGTGGCGAACCAATTCACTGGCCAGCCGGGATGCAGACGACCGATCCAGGCTCGAATGGGAAAGAAAAACTTCGTTTGGCTTCACGGGCGGCTCCGGGTTAGGCAACGGCGTTGAGAACTTCGCCAATCCGAATCAAGCCTTCCGAATTAGTTTTGAGGTCGGGGAGGTTGAGCAATTGGATGTGACTGATCTCACGCAACACCCAGGGCACTTCCTCGATGGGAATGTCACCAGCCACTACCGGAATCAATCGGCCCTTGAATTTCCGTTCGCTCAATGCATACTCCAAATCACGTTGGGCATGCGGCGATTGCAACCAGGCGGTCGTGAGTAAAATCACCATCGCCTCTGATTCGCGCAGGGCGTTGCCCATCGCTTCTGCCCAGTTTTTGCCGGGTTGCATTTCGCGGTCATCCCAAACCTGAAATCCTTCTTTGCGCAGTGAATCGGCCACTTTCCAGGCAAGTGCCGCGTCTGAGTGGGAATAACTTAGATAAACGTTCATGCTGTTGCTGAAATTTAACTTAAACTTTCACGAATCTCCACGTAAAGAACAAGAACTCAACGTCATTTCCTTAACGTCAGGCAACTCAAGTATCTGCTCGCGACGTACCGACGGAAAATCCTCCAGAAATTCATCGAGCGAATCGCCGCCTTTCAGGTAATCAAACAGGTTTTTTACCGGCACCCGTGTGTTGGCAAAACCGACGTTCCACTCTGCACGTTGGGTGAAATGGTGATTAGGGTTTTCATGATTCCTCGCGCAAGTTTAAGATATGTTCTGCGGGCAGCATTTACAAACTGACAGGATTGGCAGGTACAAGTTACGCTACGCTAAACTTGCGCCAGTCGGAGAAATTCCTGTACTTATTTGTAATCTCTCCTGCACGAATTGCAACAGAAATAATACTTTGTAAATCGATGAGTTCAACAGAGAAAGGCCCTGGGCCTTTCATTTTCTTAATATTTACTATACCCCATGCTGGTATGCCCTCTGCAGTTGAGCCAAAGACCAAAGGATTGTGAGCAATTGTATTTCTTAGTTCTGATAATTTAGATGCCTCACTCCATAAACTGTGGGATTCATTCTTCACTAAGTCTGGCCAATCACTTCTTTCCCCGTTGTTCGTGATGTTCCGAAGGATCATCGCGAACATTCAATATGGCGGGTCTATGGCTCGCCACACCAGCCCGGTAAAGCCTGACGCTCGGTAACCTGCTTTCTAATCCTATCCTGAATCAGCGAGCACATTTGGCCGCTCGTGCGGCCTGCCGTTTACAAAACGGCAATTATTCCGGTTCCGGATAAACATTCTGAACAACGAGGTAGTTTTGGTTTGACTATTTCAAGTTAGGAATTTAACTTCTAATTTTTTCGCTAATTATATCAAGTATTTTAATGAAAAATAAAGAGATTTACAATTATTAAAGTCTTTTCAAAGTCAGCATTTTAAAATCCATCACTTGAGTACCTGAGATTTCTTTAGCTTTTAAAAACAACCTACCAGGGCCTTTTTCAAGATATATTTCACCCAATATTAATGGTTTAAAATCTTTAATATAAGATTCAATTCTCGGCGATTTATCGTGTTCAATCCCTTTCAAAGGAGGATCATTTGTTTCAATAATTTTCCCTTCAATGACGGTATCTAAAAAAGTTAAAGAAAATGTAGAACCAATATCTTGTTTAGGGCAAGTATAATAAATTTCAATCTCAAAATCTCCTGCTTCTGCTACCTCCACATCCCAATATATTTGGTCTTCTACATTTATCCAATTCGTTAGATAACTGTCATTTGGGTATTTGTTTGAGGGTTTAATATTGCCCGTACCGGTGGCTTCTCCAGCAGGTAATTGAGTGGTTTCTAAACTCGGATGCCCAATGATAAAAGGACGTGAATCTTTTTGGGGAAGCTCACTTAATACCTCTTTAATCCACTGAGTCTTTGCTTTTTTAAGTTTTGTGTATTCTTCAACGTTTGATTCAGCAATATCTTTAAGTTGATTTGGGTCTTTTTCCATATCAAATAGATGGTCAGTATCTGATAGACGATAATTTTGATTTCGCAAACTAAGCTTGTTTTGCCAGTAATGGTACAAAATTCTATCTGACCACTTGGTATTTGAATTTTGAAACAATGGTTTTAAACTTTTTCCGTCTAACGGCTTTGGCGATACATAGTTGATATTGGCGAGGTCACATAAGGTTGGTAGTAAATCAATTGCAGAGCATATCGTCTCAATTTTTTGATTTATTGGTAATTTTCCCTTCCAATTGATAATCATAGGAGACCTTATTCCGCCTTCGTCTGTTGAGCCTTTTATGCCTTTCATGCCCCCGTTCCAACGATTGCCGTTTGGTCCGTTGTCTGAAAAATAAAGGACTATGGTATTATTTAAGAGTTTCATATCTTCTAATTTTTTCATGATACGCCCAACATTCCAGTCAATATTTTCGCTTAAAGCTAAGGCAGCTCTCGTATGATCTATTTCTTCTTTTTTAGCATCTGTTCCATGCTGATTGATATTTTTATTGGCATATTTCTTCCACCATTGTTCTGGTACTTGCATTGGACTATGGGGCGTATTATAGGGTAGATATAAAAAGAAAGGTGATTTTTTGTTTTTTTCAATAAATGCCAAACCATGATCAGTAAGGTCATCGATAATAAAGCCATTACCGGTTACGATTTCGCCATTATGCTCTAAGACAGGGTCAAAATAATTACCCCAATGTCCAGAACAAAAACCATAAAAGTCATTGAATCCCCTTGAATTTGGATGGTAGGGGGCTTGACCCCCATTGTGCCATTTACCGTATGCCGCAGTTTGGTATCCAGCTTTTTTGAAAATATCCGCTATAGTTGTTTCATCGAGGTCAAGACGTTCTTTCCCTGTAGAAGTGGAAGAAACCCCACATCTAACATGGTGGCGACCTGTCAAGAGTTCAGCACGGGTTGGGGAACAAACAGGACTTACAAAAAATCTATTTAAAATTATGCCCCCTTTTGCCAATCTGTCTATGTTTGGCGTAGCCACACTGCTATTGCCATTAAAACCTAAATCACCCCAACCTTGGTCATCGCTCAGAATAATAATAATATTAGGCTTTTGTGAAAAGGCTTGATAATTGGAAGAAAAAAAAATGACGGACAGGAATGAAATTCCTTTAAATAGCATTGATTTCATTCTTTTTTAAATAAGTTTTATGATAGTTTGGTAAACAAAATGACTGTTGCTTAGATATAAACAACAGTCATTAATTCCTCCCCAAAAGTCCCGCTGTTCGTGATGTTCCTAAGGATTATCGCGAACATTCAATATGGCGGGTGTATGGCTCGCCACACCAGCCGGGTAAAGCCTGATACTTGCTAAACTGCTTCCCAATCCGATCCTGAATCAGCCAGCACAGTTGGCCGCTTTCGCGGCCTGCCGTTTACAAAACGGCAATTATTCCGGTTCCGGATAAAACATCCTGAACAACGAGATAAATTGGAGGTTTAAAAGTTTTTATTCGGGTAAACGTTCTTTATAGCGGTACAACCATCCGGCTCGACCGAATAAGAACAATTTACA
The DNA here is from genome assembly GCA_026785975.1 of Cytophagaceae bacterium. Taxonomy (GTDB): domain Bacteria; phylum Bacteroidota; class Bacteroidia; order Cytophagales; family Spirosomataceae; genus JAJAZB01. Next base: position 10,607 of record JAJAZB010000222.1, read on the forward strand.
ATTTTCCACCCCTCAGTCGTTTTAAGGAACGTGAATGTATCGATACCGCAATGCGAAAACTTTCCATTGACACTTAGCTCATAAGGCACCCAGGCAATTGCGATGTCTTTATGAATCTTTATATCAATGTATAAGGGCACTTCGTGAACTATGCGCTTTGGATTAAAGCGTGTATAATCTTCCTTAAACGTTCGTACGGACGTTTTGAGCTTGTCTCCTCTTTTCCCGACCACCCATATTTGTGCATTTTCAAACAATAAGCTTTTGTATATGACAGTATCCTGCTTTTCCAATGCCACAAAAAATTGCTGAACGATGTTTGTTACTTCTTTCTTGTCAGTGTTTTCAATTGACTGTGAAAAACAGGTTCGGCTGATTAGTAAGAATAAAAGTAGAAGTAGGTTTTGCATAATCTTTATTTTGAAAGTATCCGGAGGTTATGTTGGTTCCAGTAAAGCAAGGATTACTGATTGTACTTATTCCAAATCTCATGTGCTCACTTTAACATGACGCACAACGTTTCGCGGCTTGGCGAAGGTGGCGATTTTTACCACAAATGTTGATGCGTAGAACCAATGTTTGATTAACCACAAATGTGTCTGCGGAGCACTGAACCACCACTTTTGCCAAACCGCTGTTATGTGTAGTGCTTTCTCTCGTTCTTTCTACTGTCCTACGAGTTTAGTCTTACCGACTGCAAGTTGTTGTTTGATATATGCTTTCAGTTCATCAAAAGTCATATTTTGAGTGTCAGAGCTTATTTTATCTCTTATGTCTCTCATCATTTTTACAGCGTCAAACTGTTTTTCTTTTTTAGTCGTTTCCATAATTTACAAGGTCTTTAGGGCTTCTAATTTCTATGATTGAATAACCAAATCGCATATTTACAGAATTGTAGCCTTTTATTCTGTCAAGATTAACGATGTGTTTAAAGTTCCAACTTGCTAAAACGTCCACTTTGTTTATAGTCGCTAAAGCAATGTGTCGACAGTCTTCTAAACTTGTTTTACCAACCACTTTTTCGCTGATGTATGTGTCTGCAAGAATACCAACTTCTTCCGTCAATTCAACACGCTGAAATTTGTCGGCTGGGTAGTTATGTAAAAGTTGTCGAACTTGTTGAGGTGCATTTAACAACTCTAGGTCAAGCAAGTCAGAAACCACAAAAATAATTTCATTTTTGTCGAGCCTGTCAAATAGTTTAATTGTATCCTCTTTAAACTCTTCGTCAAAGTAGCCGCCAACAACTGATGTGTCTATATAAATTCTTTGTTTCATTTATTTTTTTCAATACAAATATAGTCAAAATGATATTACTGTCAATTGGTTAACGGTCGTCCCTAGCATTACGCACAACAATCCGGTTAACGCAACTGGTAACCTCTACAAGTTGCGTTAACCCGCGCTTTGTCCGCATTAAACTTGTGTCAACCGTACCAAATTGGGCCGATTAACGCAATAGTAGTGGTTTTCACAACTTACGCCAACCGCAACACCACCCCCGCCAGCGGCGGTAGATTCACGCCAATCGAGTAGGCTCGCCCGTGCCAGGCAACGGTATCGGCCATGCAGGAGCCATTCATGAAGTTGCCGCTGCCCCAAAACTGAGCGTTGTCGGAGTTGAAAACTTCGTCCCAAACCCCCATCATCGGTACGCCGATGCGGTAATTGGGCCGGGGAACGGGTGTAAGGTTGAGGGCTACGAGCACGGTATCCTTCGGGTTTTCGCCTTTGCGGGCGTACACCACCACCGAGTTTTCGCGGTCCATCGTGTCGATCCACTCGAAGCCTTCGGGTACGAAACTGCGTTCAAAAAGGGCCTTCTGGGCTTTGTAGAGGCCATTCAGGCCCGCGATGCAGGCTTTCATGCCCTGGTGCGGAGCAAAGTCGAGCAGGTGCCAGTCGAGGCTTTGCTGGAAATTCCACTCGGCGGTTTGGCCAAATTCCCCACCCATAAAAATCAACTTCGTGCCGGGGTGCGTAAACATGTACGTGTACAACAGCCGCAGGTTGGCGAAGCGCTGCCACTCGTCGCCGGGCATTTTTTCCACCAGTGATTTCTTGCCGTACACCACCTCGTCGTGCGAGAGGGGTAGCATGAAGTTTTCGCTGAAGGCGTAAATCGTGCTGAAGGTCAGGCTGTCCTGGTGGTACTTGCGGAAGGCCGGGTCGTTGGCGAAGTACTTGAGCGTGTCGTTCATCCAGCCCATCATCCATTTCATGCCGAAACCCAGCCCGCCGGTGTAGGTCGGGCGGCTCACGCCGGGAAAAGCCGTCGATTCTTCGGCGATGGTCTGGGTGTCGGGGTACTCGCGGTACACGGCCTCGTTGAGTTCGCGGAAGAGCGAGATGGCCTCCAGGTTTTCGCGCCCGCCAAACACGTTGGGTACCCACTCGCCCGCGTTGCGCGAGTAGTCGAGGTAGAGCATCGAGGCCACGGCATCCACCCGCAGACCGTCGGCGTGGTAGCGGTCGTACCAGAACAAGGCGTTGGAAATCAGGAAGCTACGGATTTCGTTGCGCCCGTAGTTGAAAATGTAACTCTTCCAGTCGGGGTGGTAGCCCTGGCGCGGGTCAGCGTGTTCGTAGAGGTGCGTACCGTCGAATTCGTACAGGCCGGTGAGGTCGCCGGGGAAGTGGGAGGGCACCCAGTCGAGCAGCACGCCGATGCCCGCCCGGTGGAGTTTATCGAACAATTCCATAAATTCCTGCGGGGTACCGTATTTGGTGTTGGCGGCGAAATAGCCCGTAATCTGGTAGCCCCAGGACGGTTCGTAGGGGTGCTGCATCACCGGCATAAACTCTACGTGGGTGAAGCCGCATTCCTGCACGTGCTGCAC
>JAJAZB010000223.1 GCA_026785975.1 Cytophagaceae bacterium
ATTTAAGGATTTGCAGGATATAAATTCAGAATTTAGGGATCAATTATCCTGAAGAATCGACTATCCTGTAAATCCTTAAATCCTGGCCAATCCCGGTTCAGACAAAAAATCAGACCACCACCACCGCTTTCCCAATGACCTTTCGCGCCAACAGGTCGCTCAGGGCGTTGGCGGCTTCGGCCAGGGGATACGTGGCGTGAATATGCTGTTTCAACTTACCTTCCGCAATAAAGCCGAGCAATTCGCGAAAATTACTCATACTTTCCCTCGGCTCCAACGCGGCGAATTGCCCCCAGAACACGCCCACCAACGAGCAACCCTTGAGCAAGACCAGGTTGGCGGGCAATTTAGGAATCTCGCCCGCCGCAAAGCCCACCACCAAATAACGCCCCCGCCAGGCCATCGAGCGCAAGGCTGGTTCGGTGTAGCGGTCGCCGACGGGATCGTAGCACACGTCTACGCCCCGGCCAGCCGTAAGAATTTTTAGGCGTTCGCGTAAGTCTTCGGTGGTGTAATTGATGGTTTCATCGGCCCCGAGTTCTCGGCATACGGACAACTTTTCATCCGTTGATGCCGCCGCGATGACTTTTGCCCCCAGCAGTTTACCCAATTGCACGGCGGCCAGCCCGACTCCTCCGGCGGCACCCAACACCAACAGCGTTTCGTCGGGCTGTAGGGCGGCGCGTTGCTTGAGCGCGTGGTACGACGTGCCGTAGGTGTACATCACCGAAGCCGCCGTTACGAAATCCATACCGGGCGGCATGGGCAATGTTTTGGTGGCATCGCCCAGGGCCTGCTCGGCAAAACCGCCCCAACCTGTGAGCGAAAATACCCGGTCGCCGGGTTTGAGTTGGGTTACGCCTTCGCCCACCGCGCTGACAATGCCCGCCACCTCACCGCCGGGCGCGAAAGGCAAGGGCGGTTTGAACTGGTATTTACCCCCGATGATCAGCGTATCAGGAAAGTTGACGCCGCAGGCTTTCACCTCGATCAAAACTTGCCCCACACCGGGTTTGGGTGATTCAACGTCTTCTAAAACAAGGCTTTCCGGCGGGCCGAAGGTTTTGCAGAGCAGGGCTTTCATGGGTGTGGATCAGGTGGAGTAATTCATTCACTTTTCATCCCAAACCGCATCTGCCTGCTCACGAGATTTTTCAAACAGGAAGTGCGCCATCATATCCTTTAACTCGGCGAGGTATTCGTCTTTCACACCTGCCCCGTAGAGTTTGAGCAGCTCCAACTGCACGTTGCTGAGCGGCGCGTGACCTTGAATGGGTTTTCCCACCGAATTCGTCAGTTTTGATCAAAAACAACGGAAAGTTAACACATTTACACGCTACCCCGCTTCCCCGCCTCCACCCCCATCCGCCCCAATTCCACCACCCCCGGTAGCAACGTTCCAAACCTCGGGTCGCGGGTGAGTCCAGCTTTCCAGCGGGCGTAAATTTGCTGAATGATGACGGCGTTTTTGTACAACCCGAAGGCGTAGTAAAACGGCAGGTGCGTTAAATCGCGACCCGTTTGGGCGGCGTAGCGGTCGGCCACTTCGCGGCGGCTGAGACAGCCGGGTAGGTACGTGAGGTTAAAGGCTTTCAGAAGATCCCCGTCGCCCGCCTCGCACCAGTAAGCCAGGGTAGCCCCCAAGTCCATGAGTGGGTCGCCGACGGTAGCCATTTCCCAATCCAGCACCGCGCGGATCTCGGTTAAATTATCAGGATTGAGCACGACGTTGTCGAATTTATAATCGTTGTGCAGGAAAGTTGCCGCTGTGGATGTGGGCGGCAGGTTTTGGCGCAGCCAGACCGCCAATTCATTCATCGCGGGTACCTCGTCGGTCTGGCTTTTTGCGTAGCGCCCGATCCAGCCGTCCACTTGCCGTTGCACGTAGCCTTCGGGTTTGCCCAGCGCCAACAGGCCAGTTTTTTGTACATCGAGCGCGTGGAGCCGAACCAGATTATCAATCAGATTTTCACAAAGTTGCCGCATCAACTCGGGCCTGAGGTCAGGATTTTTGGCTGAGTTGGCCCGTAAAATTACCCCTTCCACGCGCTCCATCACGTAAAACGGGGCCCCCAACACGGTTTCGTCTTCGCAAAACAGAATGGGCGTTGGAACCCGCCCGAAACCTGCACGCTTCAACGTACTCAACACCCTATACTCCCGGCCCATGTCGTGCCCGCCCTTGATTTGCGCCCCAAACGGCGGGCGACGCAGTACGTAATTGTTTTGCCCGGTGGCGGTTTCCAGAAAATAAGTCAGGTTGGAGTACCCGCCCGGAAATTGCTTCACGCTGATCACTTCCTCCGCGTTTTGCTGGCGCAGGTATGCGTTGAGTTTGGGTAAATCCAGTTCTTCGCCGGAGCGAACGAGGGTCGGGGAGTCGGGGCTAAATGACATAAAACATAAATATTTTATTGGTCGGACGGTGGCCGTCAGGCCCGTAACCTTACCGTCTCTGCCTGGGCTACCGGCCAGACTTCGGCGCAATGTCACTTACCTTCTCCTCGACCTGCCTACGCAGTTTTCGCAACTTGCGACCGGGTACGAACCGTTTGGCCACGGTGAGGCGGTAATTGCC
>JAJAZB010000224.1 GCA_026785975.1 Cytophagaceae bacterium
ACGGGGAGTGAACTTGTCGACTAAGATACGTGTACAAATTCACTTTGTCAAAATTGAGTTTTACAATTGCCTTTGAACATCACAGGTGTTTGGTCACACACACCCGTTCGCAAAACTCGAACACCGGACAGGTGCTGCACTTCGGCAGCGTGCCCGTGCAAATGTGCTTGCCAAACGGCATCAGTAGCCGGTTGATGTCCGTCCACTGCGAAACGGGAACCGCCTTTTCCAACGCAACCAGCGTTTTTTCCGGCGTCGAGGTTTTCACGAAATCCCAGCGATTCACCACCCGATGCACGTGAATATCTACGCTGATGGCGGCCTGGCCCGTAGCCACGCCGAGGGCGAGGTTGGCGCACTTGGGGCCGATGCCTTTCAGGGCGGTAAGCGCTTCATACTCCGCCGGAAGCTGCCCGCCGTACTGCTCCACAGCGACGTTGGCAATCCCCAGCATCGTGTACGCTTTTTGCTCGGGGTACTGACTCCCGTGGAGTAATCCGGCGAGGCGTTCGGGCGAAAGCTGGAGGAGTTGCTCGGGCGTACGAGCCACGGCAAAAAGCCGCTCGGATACGGGCAGGCTGGTTTCGTCGAGGGTACGGATGGAAATAATGCAGGAAATCAACTGCTCGAACAGCGAGTTGTACCCCCGCTCGCGCAACTCAAACATGGCCGCTTTGGGGAAAGGCTGAATAGCGTCCCCGATCCGGGCAAGAACGGTGTTCAACTCAAAATCGGATTTCATACCAGGCCGGAATAGGTTTGAAGTTTGAAGGGTTTGAAAAGTTTGAGGCGGGACGCGTAGTCCTGGGAAAGTCCGAAGTTTGAAAAGAATCAGCCTTCCAACTTCAAACCTCTCCAAGACTACGCGTCCCGCCTCAAACTTTTCAAACCCTTCAAACCAGTTACCCGTTGTCGGCGAGCGTGTCGGAAGTTGGAGCGGCCGGGCCGCTCGGTTTGGCGGGTGGGGTGGCGGTGCCGGGGGAGGAGGCAGGCTTGGCGGGTTGACGTTGCGCCACTGGTTTTGGTTCCGGTGTCAGTGGGCCGGGTTTTGCCGCCGCCGCTTTAGCCGTGGCTTTGTTGCCCCGCGTGGTGATCGCTTTGGCCTGTTTTGCCGTTTTCTTGGCTTTCTTCGCCAATTGCTTGCGGGCTTTTTTGGCTTTCTTATCGGCGTTCTCTTTTTCGTTTTCGGTCAGTTTGGTGAATTTCCTGGCCAATTTTTCCGCCGCGTTTTCAATGGATTTGCGGATTTTCTTCGTGCTTTTTTCGCTCAAACCGCTGAGTTTGGTCTGGAGGGCATCGGCCAATTCGGCCATGAGTTGTTTTTTTTCGCCTTTCATGATTGGGATATTTTATAGTTTGGAACGTCCGGTAACGGGCTGACAAACTTCGGAAAATTAACGGAAAGAAGCCTCTTTTTTCAGTCAATAAAAACGGTTTTATTGACAAAATCCCAAGCCACGATACCGGCCGTCACCGCCACGTTGAGGGAGTGTTTGGTGCCAAATTGAGGGATTTCGAGACAAACCTCCGCACGCTCCACCACCGTTTCACTCACGCCCATGACTTCGTTGCCCAACACAAAGGCGTAGCGTCGCCCGTTTTGTGGTTGAAAGTCGGCCAGCGACTGGCTCCCCTCCACTTGCTCGATGGCGCAAACGACGTACCCTTCGGCTTGCAGGCGCCCGACGAGGGGGCCACAATCGGGGGCGTATTCCCAGGCTACCGACTGCTCGGCGCCGAGGGCCGTTTTGCTGATTTCGCGGTGGGGCGGGGTACCCGTGATGCCGCAGAGGTACAGCCGACTGGCGCGAAAGGCGTCGGCGGTGCGAAACACCGACCCGACGTTGAGCATACTCCGCACGTTGTCCAGGACAAAAACAAAGGGCAGTTTTTCGGCGGAATGAAACGCATCGACCGTAAGCCGGTCGAGTTCATCCATGCTAAGTTTGCGCATCTTTTTCAGTGAAGAATGAACAATTAACCGCGCGGCGGACCGCAATGAACAATTGGGCCGCCAGGTCAGGCATTGTTAATTGTTAATTGTTAATTGTTCATTGTCCAGCAGTTCGTATGTTTTCTCAAAAATGGTTTTGTCGCAAACGTACAGTTCGCCTTCAATGCCGCGCATGAGCCAGTCGCCGGGTTTGCCCTGCACCAGGCCCTCCATCGATTCGACTTCAAAGGCTTTGTCAATCTGTACGCATTCGATGGGGATGGGTTTTTTGAGGGCTTTTTGAAAAGTTACGCCGGGGTCTTCGTTCATGGGAAACCGGCGGCGGGGTTGGGTTGAATCGTTCATGGGAACTGTTTATTTTGAAACTGTTTAGACTTTAAAAAAGTACGTGTGGTCGGGTCAGACGGAACGTCGGACCCGAAATTCCTGCCGACAAAGCTATTTTTTGCGTTAAACGGCCTTCAATTGGAAACGCTAAACAGCCATTTCGCGAAGATGTAACTTTCTGGATGAACCACTCAAACCGGCAGGTCGAATGCCGTTGGGAAATGGGCTTCTTTGACGAACTGGCTGGCGGCTTTTTCGCCGATTTGTGCCAAAATTTTCCGGTTTCCGGCGTTCGACATTTCTACGAGTGTTTTTAAATCCATGTTGCTGAAACCCAGGTCATTCAACTCATTGGTTTCCATGCGGACGTTGTAACGCAGGTAGTGCAAATGCGCTTTTCCACCCAGCAAATCGGCTTTCATGTCGCCAATTTCGCTGTCGATGAGCGTGCGGGTCGGCGAGTTGGAGAGGTACTGGAGCAGGATGTGGCCCTGAAGGCTGGCGTCGCGCATGAGAATATCGGGGACTTCCACACCCCAATTCCAGAGTCTGTTGTCGGTCACCTGGCTGGGCAACACCCGCGTTCGCGACCAGCCTGTACCCACCGAAACAATCATCAACTCCTCGCCGCCCGACGCCCACCGAAAAGGAAATCCCTTCAACGTACTCACCAAAAACAGCAGCAGGGCGGGGTTGTTGTACATACTCACGCCCCCATCGATAAACGCGGCGAGTTCGCCCTTGCCCACGTCGATGATTTCGGGGGTAAAATACGTGGGGGCGGCGGCGCTGGCCCGCACAGCGTTGCGCAGCAAAATTCCTTTGTTGAATTCAAAATACGTACCGCCGGGGTGATTGATGAGTGGCCAGGTACTGCCCGTGTCGGCGCGTTTGGTGACGATGCAGAGGCCGGTGTGCAGGTCCGCACTGCCGAGGGTGCGGTTGCCGAGTACGTCCTTCAAACTTTCTTCCAACGAGCCGGAATCAAATTTGGCACTCAACCACTGGAACCACGTGCGGCGTTTCGAGAAAATCACTCCGCCCAGTTCGAGGTACAATTTCTTGACTTCGCTGGCTTTCATGCCCATCGCCAGGCAGGTGGCGATGATGGCCCCCGTGCTGGTACCGCCGATGAGATCGAAGTAGTGGCAGAGGCGAAAATCGGGGTCGTCGCCGTGACGCTTGCACAAAATGTCCTCGATTTTTTCGAGAAAACCGACGGTCAACGCGCCGCGAATACCGCCGCCGTCGAGGGCGAGTATCCGCTTAGGGCCGGGGCCGGAGAGGTGGGCTTGGAGGGAGAGGGGCATAGGTTTGGGGTTTAGTCGGGGTTTCAGGGTTAAAAGCGGCATTATTTCGCCGAAGCCGGAGGTGTGATGCCGCTGCCGAACACTTCGGCGTAGGGGCTGACCGTCACCTGGGCAGTCGGGTTAAACGGCTGGTTCTCGAACGTAATCCGCCCGTTGGCGGCGGGTAGCACCCTCGCAATCCGGTCGCGGTAACTGGAGAATTCTTTTTCGTTGCAGTGAATCACCACCCGCAGCCGACCCGTTGGGTTGTTTTTGGCCAGTTCGTTTAAGTTACTCCAATCGTCCTGTGCCTGATTCGAAAGTTGCACCTGACCGAGGCGCCGCCAGACCGGTGTGGCGTTCTGAGCGGGGGCATTGGTCTGCTGGTAGTCGTTCGGGGCCGCAGTTTGCGGGATGTCGTTGGCCGTGGAAACCGGTTTCGTCGGCACCGAGTAGTTGCTAAACCGGACTCCTTTAACCAGTTTATCATAATAAACCTGCCCTTGCGGGCCACTGAGCGTATTCCCGTTGAGCGTAACAACCGCCACCCGGCAGGCGGTTTTTGACACGCCCCGGATGAGCATCGCCTGGCCCGATCCGCTGGTTGTGGTCTGCACCAGGTATACACCGTTTTGCTGGCAAATCCGGGAAACGACCCCGATGCGATTTTCCTGGACGGTGCTCGTTTTTCCATTCAAGGTGACTTCCTGGTTGATGGCCAGGATGACTTGCGAACCCCGGCTTGTCGTCAAGCGTAGCGTGGGTGTACTTTATCTTCGGTCGGAGTAGGTGCCCTCCCAGCCGTTGAACTGCTGCAACCAACTTGCCAAAACCGGTCGGCAAACAAATGGGGCCGCGC
>JAJAZB010000225.1 GCA_026785975.1 Cytophagaceae bacterium
GATGCGGGGCCCGCGTCTTTTGTTAAAACCCCCCACCCCTCACCCCCCACCAAAACCAACCCCACCCGGCGTGCAAAACCGCGCTAAAAAAACCACGGCCCGATCATTCGGGCCGTCTTTTTTTAGGATCAAACATTTGGATTAACCCACGCTTCCTTCCAGCGAAATCGCCAGTAATTTCTGGGCTTCGACCGCAAATTCCATCGGCAGTTGATTCAAGACTTCCTTCGCGTACCCATTGACGATGAGGGCGACAGCGGCCTCTGTGCTGATACCGCGCTGGTTGCAGTAAAATATCTGATCTTCACCGATTTTGGAGGTCGTCGCTTCGTGCTCGACCGTGGCCGTCCGGTTGCCGACTTCGATGTACGGGAAGGTGTGCGCACCGCACCGGTCACCGAGCAGAAGCGAATCGCACTGCGAGAAATTCCGGGCATTGTCCGCCCGCTTCATCACCTCGACCAGGCCCCGGTAGGAGTTTTGCGAACGGCCCGCCGATATGCCTTTCGACACAATCCGGGACTTGGTGTTTTTACCGATGTGGGTCATTTTCGTGCCCGTATCGGCTTGCTGGTAATTGTTGGTAACGGCCACGGAGTAGAACTCGCCGATGGAATTGTCGCCCTTCAGAATTACCGAAGGGTATTTCCAGGTAATGGCCGAACCGGTTTCCACCTGCGTCCAGGAAATCTTGGAATTGGCTCCTTCGCAAAGGCCGCGTTTGGTAACAAAATTATAAATCCCACCGCGTCCTTGCTTATCGCCCGGATACCAGTTTTGTACCGTCGAATACTTGATTTCGGCGTTCTCGTGAGCAACCAACTCGACGACCGCCGCGTGGAGTTGGTTTTCGTCGCGCATGGGCGCGGTGCAACCTTCCAGGTAACTGACGTAACTGCCTTCGTCCGCTACAATCAGGGTACGCTCAAACTGCCCGGTACCGGCCGCGTTGATGCGGAAGTACGTCGAAAGTTCCATCGGGCAACGGACGCCTTTGGGAATGTAGCAGAACGAGCCGTCGGAGAAAACCGCTGAATTGAGGGCGGCAAAATAATTGTCTTTGGGCGGCACCACCGAGCCGATATACTTGCGGATCAATTCGGGATGTTCGTGAACGGCCTCGCTCATGGAGCAGAAAATAATGCCCATCTCGCCGAGTTTAGCCTTGAACGTCGTAGCAATCGATACCGAGTCGATCACCGCATCCACCGCGACGCCCGAAAGGCGCTCCTGTTCTTTCAGCGAAATACCCAGTTTTTCAAAGGTGGCGCGCAGTTCAGGGTCAATATCGTCGAGACTGTTGACGACAACTTTCTGCTTGGGCGCGGAATAATAAATAATGTTTTGGTAGTCGATCTTCGGATACTTCACGTTGGGCCAGTGCGGTTCGGTCAGTTGCAGCCAGTGGCGAAAGGACTTCAAGCGCCACTCCAGCATCCAGGCAGGCTCATTTTTCCTCCCCGAAATAAACCGGACGGTATCCTCAGTGAGGCCGATGGGGGCTTCGTCGGCTTCAAGAATGGTTTCAAAGCCGTACTTGTATTCCGAGTTGGTTAGTTCTTCTAAGAGATCAACGTCTTTGCTTTCTTTGCTCATCGCTTGGTGAATTTAGCACAAAACTATAACAATTCTAAATTGTATAGGTTCGCGGAGACAGGCGTTTTTTATGATTCAGTAAAAAGTGCTCCGACGGGCCAGTGATCGCATCGACAGGTAAAGTGGCAAGTGAGTTGTTGCCAGAAATGGAAGGTACAAGACAGACGCAGGCAAAATATTTGGTGGGTATGGCCGCGAAGTAGCAGAATTCTGTTCAAGCAGAATGATCTGCCACATTTGAAAAGTGGCGGGCAGAACTTCTCGCCAAACTCAACCGGTAAAGATACTTTATAGTTGGCAGGAACCCATCGATCCTCAACATTCAACGGGTCGCTCCGAAGGGCACCGGACGGTTGAAGCGTTCTTCCAGCGAAATAAACGTCTCGGTGCGTTGAATGCCGGTGACCTTCTGAATTTTATCGTGCAACACCTCGCGCAGGTGGGTTGTATCGCGGCACACGATGCGGGCAAAAATGCTGTAATTGCCCGTGGTGTAGTTGATACTCACGATTTCAGGAATGCGTTCCAGTTGCGCGGCGACTTCATCGTAGAGCGAACTTTTGTCTAGGTAAATGCCCAGGAACGCGTTGATGTCCCAGCCTAGCCGGGTGTGATCGATGGTCAGTGAAGAACCTTTAACCACGCCCATCTGCTCCATTTTCTTCATGCGGACGTGAACCGTGCCCCCCGAAACAAAAATCCGTTTTCCGATTTCCGTGTACGGCATCGTCGCATCCTGCATCAGAAGTGTCAGGATTTTTAGATCGACGTTATCAATTTCTGAATTTTTATCCATAACCAAAATCCTGGATTAAAAACTACGCAACAAACATAGCTAATAATTTAAAATACAATAAATTTCAAGAAAATTTTATGCAAGATTTGCAAGACATGGTTGAATTCGCTACTTTTGACAAATCGAAAACGTTCGATTGCCAAACAATGTAGGGTGATGAAATTTGGCAGCCATGCCCTCCTGTCTCGGGGGTGAGGATCAGGGGATAAACACCGGATAATGGGTTGACCACTAATCAGTTCTGTCCGGCGGCTAACCGCCTCGTGGAGGTTCGAGTCCTTCTCCTACAGCAAATATTTGGGAATTCCCTAACAAAGCAGTAGTTTTATTTGGTTTTTAGTTTGTTGATGAAGTGTAATTGTGACACGCAGAAGGCTTTGCCTCTTGCGTGTTTTTTTAATTTAGCCCCACCCACCCCGCTTCCTGATCACCACCGACACCCTCGGATTAACAACTATAAACCCTGAATTCTGAGCGCAAAAGCGTAAATTTGAGGAAAATTTAGAAAGATCTTTCGTGAAGAACATTCGCAACTTCTGCATCATTGCTCACATCGACCACGGCAAAAGTACCCTGGCCGACCGCCTGCTCGAATTCACCAAAACCGTCACTAACCGCCAGATGCAGGCCCAGGTGCTCGACGATATGGATCTGGAACGCGAGCGGGGCATTACCATAAAAAGCCACGCGATTCAGATGAATTACCTCTTTCAGGGCGAAGAGTACGTGTTGAATCTGATCGATACGCCCGGCCACGTGGATTTTAGTTACGAGGTGAGCCGGTCCATCGCGGCCTGTGAAGGAGCCTTGCTCATCATCGATGCGTCGCAAGGTATTGAAGCGCAGACGATTTCAAATCTATATCTGGCACTCAATCACAACCTCGAGATTATTCCGGTGTTGAATAAAATTGACCTGCCGGGCGCTATGCCTGAGGAGGTGAAAGACCAGATTGTGGACCTGTTGGGTTGTGAACGCGACAGCATTATCCACGCATCGGGCAAAGAAGGCATTGGCATTGAAGACATCCTCCGGGCTATCATCGAGCGCATTCCAGCCCCGAGTGGTGACCCCAACGAACCGTTGCAAGCCTTGATCTTCGACTCGGTTTTCAATTCATTCCGGGGTATCGAAGTTATTTTTCGGGTACTCAACGGCACCATCCGTAAGGGCGATAAAGTAAAATTTGTGGCCACGGGTAAGGAATACGGTGCCGATGAAATTGGCACCCTGCGGCTCGAAAAAGAACCCAAACTGGTCATCTCAGCGGGCGACGTGGGTTACCTGATTTCGGGAATCAAAGAAGCCCGCGAGGTGAAAGTAGGCGATACCATCACGCACGTGGATCGCCCCACCCAGGAAGCCATTACGGGTTTTGAGGAAGTAAAACCGATGGTGTTCGCCGGAATTTATCCCGTTGATACGACGGAGTTCGAAGACCTGCGCGACGCGATGGAAAAACTCCAGCTTAACGACGCAGCACTGGTTTGGGAACCCGAAACCTCGATGGCGCTGGGCTTCGGCTTTCGCTGCGGATTCCTCGGGATGTTGCACATGGAAATCGTGCAGGAACGTCTGGAGCGTGAATTTGACATGACCGTGATCACGACGGTGCCCTCGGTGCAGTTTCACGTCATGAACACCAAAGCCGAGATGCTGTACGTATCGGCACCGTCGGAGATGCCCGATCCGAGTACCATCGACTATATCGAAGAGCCGTTTATTGCCGCGCAGATTATCTCAAAATCCGAGTACGTTGGCAACATCATGAACCTGTGCATGGACAAGCGCGGGATGCTGAAAAATCAGATTTACCTCACGTCTGACCGCGTCGAGTTGCAGTTTGATATGCCGCTTTCGGAAGTGGTGTTCGACTTTTTCGATAAACTCAAAACGATTAGTCGGGGCTACGCGTCGCTCGATTATCAGTACACGGGTTTCAAAGAGTCGGACATGGTTAAGCTGGACATCATGCTCAACGGCGAAAAAGTAGACGCCCTGAGCGCGATTGTTCACCGCGACAAAGCCTACGACTGGGGCAAGCGCCTCTGCGAAAAACTGCGTGAGTTATTGCCCCGGCAGCAGTTTGAGATTGCGATTCAGGCCGCCATCGGGCAAAAAATTATTGCCCGCGAAACGGTGAAAGCCCTCCGCAAGGACGTACTCGCCAAATGCTACGGCGGCGACATCAGTCGCAAGCGAAAACTGTTGGAAAAGCAGAAAAAAGGCAAGAAGCGAATGCGGCAGGTGGGCAACGTCGAAATTCCGCAGGAGGCATTTATGGCGGTGTTGAAACTGGAAGGTTAACAAAAAAGCGGTTCGGAAGAGCCGCTTTTTTGTTAACCTTTTCAATTTCTCAACCGCCCGGAGTGCCTTTTCCGAAGCCTAAAAACCGCTTTTTTTCCCCACCCGGTTTTGAAACCGCCGCTTTCAGACTAATTTTGACCGCCTATTTTTTCCAATCCTTGCCCGACACAACATGGCCGAAGTAATTAGAATGCCCCTGCTGAGCGACACCATGACCGAAGGCGTCATTGCCGAATGGCTCAAAAAGGAAGGCGATACGGTAAAATCCGGGGATATTCTGGCGGAAATCGAGACCGACAAGGCGACGATGGAACTGGAAAACTACTCCGATGGGACGCTCCTGCACATTGCCGCCCAGAAAGGCACCACGATTGCCGTCAATGGGATATTGGCCGTCGTGGGCGCACCCGGCGAAGATTTTCAGGCGTTGCTCAACGGCAATGCCCCCGAGGGCGGTAACACGATTGCCAGCCAAAAATCGGAGAATGACGCGCAGGCCGCCGTACCGGCGGGCGAAGATCAGCAGGTGGCTGCCGCTACCGGCTCGGGTAACCTGAGCCAGCGCTCGTCGGATGGCGGAGCCAGTACCCAACCGGTTGCTGCGCCAGCGTCAACGCCAGCCCCCGCCGCTCCGGCCCCGTCGGCTCCCACCAAGCCAGCAGAAATGCCAGCCCCAACTGCTCCAGCCCCGTCGGCTCCCGCCAACGTTAACGCGGTGGCCATTAAAATGCCTAAAATGAGCGATACGATGACCGAGGGGACAATTGTGGCCTGGCTTAAAAAAGTGGGTGACAAAGTGAAATCGGGCGACATACTGGCCGAAGTCGAAACGGACAAGGCCACGATGGAATTGGATAATTACGACGACGGTACCTTGCTCTACATCGGCCCCAAAGAAGGCGACGCCGTGCAGGTGGATGAAATTATCGCCATTGTTGGGGAGGAAGGGGCTGATTTTCAGGCATTACTGAACGGTGGCGTGTCGGCAGCACCCGCCAACGGGCAGGCCCCGCCGACACCGCAAACAACTACGCCCACGGCCGAGCCAGCAACCAACGGACAAGCGACCGACGGCGATGGCCGGATCAAAGCCTCGCCGCTGGCGAAGGAAATCGCGAAAGACAAGGGCATCGACTTGAAACAAGTGCAGGGGTCGGGTGAAAATGGTCGGATCGTCAAGCGCGACATCGACAACTTCACGCCGGGCGTCGCTACGCCGGGCGTAGGTGCGCCTGCGCCGCAGCCCGAAGCCAAACCCGCTCAGGCGGCACAACCTGCTCCGGCTGCCGCAGCCCCCGATAAATCCCCCGCGCAACTGCCTAAAGTGTACGGTGAAGAAAGTTTTGAGGACGTGGCCCTGAGTCAGATGCGCAAGACGATTGCCCGTCGGCTCGGCGAGAGTAAGTTTTCGGCGCCGCACTTCTACGTCACGATGGAAATCAACATGGACAAAGCCGTGGTAGCGCGTGGGTCCATGAATGAAATTTCGCCCGTCAAAATATCGTACAACGATCTGGTTATCAAGGCAGTGGCGGTTGCCCTGCAAACGCATCCGGCCATCAACGCATCGTGGTTGGGCGACAAAATTCGCTACAACCACCACATTCACATCGGGATGGCCGTGGCCGTTGACGAAGGCTTGCTGGTGCCGGTGATTCGGTTTGCCAACCTGAAATCATTGTCGGCTATTTCGACGGAAGCCAAAGATTTGGGTGGGAGAGCTAAAAACAAAAAACTCCAGCCCGCCGAAATGCAGGGCAATACCTTCACCATCAGCAATCTGGGGATGTTTGGGGTGGATGAATTCACGGCCATCATCAACCCGCCCGACGCCTGTATCCTGGCCATTGGCGGAATCAAGGAAACCGTAAAAGTGGAAAACGGGGAAATCAAACCCGCCTCGGTGATGAAAGTGACGCTGTCGAGCGATCACCGGGTGGTGGATGGCGCTAAGGCCGCCGCGTTTCTACAAACGTTCAAAATGCTGCTCGAAGACCCCATCCGGTTGTTGGTGTAGGGGAAGCTACGTTTTATCATTCTGTTTTATCACCCCCATTTTTATCACCCCATTTTTGTCATCCCGACGTATGAGGGACCTTGCTGGGTGGCAAAATACACGGCCCCTCATAACGTCGGTATTAAAAAAATGGGGGTGATAAAATTTTTCAAACATGGAAAATCATAAAATCCACGCGACGACCGTTGTCGGCGTGTTGCACAACGGCGAAATTGTTTTAGGAGCCGACGGACAGGCCACGATGGGAAACACCGTGGCCAAAAGCAACGTAAAAAAAGTTCGTCGCCTGGCGGATAGTAAGGTCGTCGCGGGTTTTGCGGGTAGCACCGCCGACGCGTTTACCCTCATCGAACGTTTTGAAGAAAAACTCAACTCGTACAATGGAAACCTGCGCCGGGCGGCCGTTGAGTTGGCCAAAGACTGGCGCACCGACCGGTATTTGCAAAAATTGGAAGCCATGCTTATCGTGGCCAACCAGGAAGAGTTGCTCATCATTTCGGGCAACGGCGATGTGCTCGAACCTGAAAATGGCATTGCGGCTATTGGGTCGGGTTCTTCGTACGCGCTGGCGGCGGCACTGGCGCTAAAAAAACACGCTTCACACCTGACCGCCGAGGAAATTGTGCGCGATAGTCTTCACATCGCCGCCGACATTTGCATCTATACGAATCATAATCTGGTGGTTGAGAAAGTGTGATTGGGTAGTTTTGGGGCGGTTGAGAACCGGAGTACCGTCATTGCGAGGAGCGAGGTACGAGCGACGAAGCAATGACGGCATTCCGCCCGCTCGGGTAACATCAACTTTCAATTCCATTTCTGCCATGAAAGCCGCAAAACTTGCCCTTCACTTTTTACTTCTCATTTTTCACATTTCCCTAAAAGCCCAGTCGCCTGATCTGGTTGGGAACGTCTGGCCGGCCAGTTGGATCACGTGTCCGGGCGCGTCGGTGAAGGATTACGGCGTTTTTCATTTTCGCAAAAGCATCACACTCTCCGAGCAACCGGCCTCGTTCGTCGTTCACGTCACGGGCGATAATCGCTACCGGCTTTTCGTCAATGGTTCACCCGTGGGCAATGGCCCGGCGCGGGGCGATCTGGCCCATTGGCACTACGAAACCTACGATTTGGCCCCGTACCTCGAGGCGGGCCGCAACGTGCTGGCGGCGATGGTCTGGAACATGGGCGAACACGCGGCCGTGGCCCAATTGTCGAGCGCGACGGCGTTTTTGATGCAGGGGTCTTCGGAAAAAGAGGCGGTTGTCAATACGGGCGTCAAGGATTCGGGCTGGAAGGTTTTGCGCAACGAAGCCTATTCGCCCTGCTGGATCGACATCGGCTCCCGGTTGCGCACGTACATGGTCATTGGCCCCGGCGACCGCGTCGATGCCGCTAAATTTCCCTGGGGCTGGGAAGGCGACGATTTCGATGATGTGGCCTGGCTCGACGCCAAAACCTACCACTGGGCCACACCCGCCGGACAGGGAACCGACAACCTCTGGACGCTCGTACCCCGGTCCATCCCGGCGATGGAAGAGCGCCTGCAACGGATTCCCCTGGTGCGCCGGACCGAGGGCATGATGGCTTCCAATCAATTCCTGACCGGAATGGCACCTCTGACGGTACCCGCCCGGAAAAAGGTAAAGATTTTGCTCGATCAGATGTTCGAAACTACCGCGTACCCGGAGCTAAACGTTAGCCAGGGACGGGGGGCGAGCATCACCCTGACCTACGCCGAGGCGCTGACAAAAGACCGTAAAAAGGGCAACCGCAACGAGGTAGACGGGCGCGAAATCATGGGCAATTTCGACCAGTTTTTGCCGGATGGCGGGGAAGCCCGGCATTTTCGTCCGCTCTGGTTCCGAACCTGGCGGTACATTCAACTCGACATACAAACCGCCGATGAGCCGCTGGTTATCAACGATTTGTTCGGGTCGTTTACGGCGTATCCGTTCGTGGCCAAAGCCAGTTTTTCAAGCAATGATTCAACGTTGGATGAAATCTGGAAAGTTGGCTGGCGGACCGCCCGACTCTGCGCCAACGAAACCTACTACGATTGTCCGTACTACGAACAGCTTCAGTACGAGGGCGATACGCGGATTCAATCCTTGATTTCGCTCTACGTCAGCGGCGACGACCGGTTGATGCGGAAAGCCATCGACGATTTTTACAATTCACGCGTGGCCGAAGGGCTTACTCAGGGACGTTATCCCAGCAATCGCCTCCAGGTGATTCCACCGTTTTCGCTGTACTGGTGTTCGATGGTTTACGACTATTGGATGCACCGCAAGGACGATGCGTTCGTCAAAAAGTACCTGACGGCCATTCGCGGCGTACTCGACTGGTACGAAACGCACGTCGACCCGCAAACCAATATGCTCGGCCCCATGCGCTGGTGGAACTTTGAAGACTGGAACCGCCGCTGGCCCAACGGCACGCCGGATGGAGCTACCGACGGTAATTCAGCAGTCATTACACTGCACTACGTGTACACGCTCAACCAAATGGCCCCCTTGTTTGCGGCGTTTGGCAAGACCGCCGAAGCCAGTCAGTTCCGGGCGACCGCTACTCGCCTTGGGCAAGGCACCTACAAAAATTGTTTCGACCTTAAAACCGGCCTGATGGCCAACACGCCTGACCGCCAGCGATTTAGCCCCCACGCCAGTGTAATGGGCGTGTTGAGTGGAGCCATTCCCAAAGCGCAACAAGCCGTGACGTTGCTGCGGGCGTCGAACGATAGCTTAATGAAGCAAATGACGTTTTACTACCGGTTTTACCTCAATCAGGCCTACAAAAAAGTGGGCATGGCCTACACGTACTACGGGCAGCTTAAACCCTGGCGCGATATGCTGGCCATCGGCCTGACGACGTTTGCCGAAGAACCCGAACCCACCCGAAGCGATTGCCACGCCTGGTCGGCAAGCCCCAATTACGATTTCCTGGCGACGATTTGCGGGATTGTACCTGATTCACCGGGTTTTGCCAAAGTAAAAATTGCCCCGGCCCTGGGCGCACTCCAGCGCGTGGAAGGAAAAATGCCCCACCCCGCCGGGGAAATTCGCGTGCGGTTTAGTCGCAACGGAACGCGGGGACTTGACGGGGAAGTAACCCTGCCGGAAGGCGTGACGGGGCGGCTGGTGTGGTTGGGGAAAGAAATTTCCCTGAAAGGAGGATTGCAAAAAATAGGGCTATGAGTACTGATGAAGAATCGGTTAGCCATTTTTATAATCCCATTTTTTGTCATCCTGAGGAACGAAGGATCTGGTTAACGTCTCCCAGTAAAGCCAGCGTTCTTGGGTACCCCTAACCGGATCCTTCGTTCCTCAGGATGAAAAAAGAGAAATACTAAATCAAAACATCCAGGTGAGGTGAACCATCGCCCGGCTGTTGGCCCGGATTTGCCCGTCGGACAGGTTTTGCGCTAAAGGAATTTGGGCATTAAAACCCGCCAAAATCTTTTTCCAGCACGCTTCAACGCCCACCGTACCCATCGTCACGTAACCGCCCGTGTTGGGGTTGCGTTTGCCGTCGATATCCACGTCGCGGGCGGAGTTTTCGAGGGTGACACCCAAGTTGGGCATCAGGGTTAGATTTTCCAGGGTTTTCACGTAAAATACACTCGACGATACCGTTTGGCGGTTGCTAAATCGGTAGCCGTTAGGGTTTTTCGTGGTAAGCCGGTAGGTCGCGTCGGTGTTCCAACTCCGCTACCTCAAGGTGTAGATGATGTTGAACAGCGCGTCGGTGCTGCCCGTGCCCAACTGAAAATTGGGATTGGCCACCTCCGACCCATCGGCCTCGTAGCGGAATTGGCCCGTGGGCAATTTTACCCCGCCGCCAATGAGCAAATTATGGTCGACCTTGCGTGCGACGGTGTCGAGTGCCGTGTTCACCAAATTATAATGCGCCATGAGAATCGCGTCGCCCAGGCCCTTGCGGGTGTGCGTGCCATCGGTGGTTTCCTGCCGGTTGGCGTTTACGGGCAGGAAAGCCAGAATTTGCCAGCGTCGGGCGGGGTACCAGCGCGCCCAGAGTTCGGCGCTTTGGTACACTTCACGGGTTTGCAACCGCTGGCTGTTGAGGTGCGAATCGTAACTTTTGACCCGGTACCGCAAGCCCAGGAAACTTCGCCCCGTTTGGGGCATGATGCCCAGAAACGAACTTCCCGCCCCACAACCGCAAATGTCGCAGGCGAGGGAAGAGAGTGGGGACAAGGCGAAAAAAAGGAGTAGTTTTTTCATCACGTCGCGGTGTGCGGTCGGGCGGCTTTTTTGCGGGGAGGCCCAGTTCGTCCGGACGCTGGGGATGGAGTTACGTTAAATTTAATCAGCGGGTAGGCGGTTCGGCAAACTTGGGATTAGTCAGGAATTTCCGGTCGGTGAGGGTTTTCAGAAACGCCACCAACTGTTTCTTTTCAACGTCGGTCAGGGCAATGCCTGGTTTGGAGTTTTGCCTGAAAATCGGGTCGAGGGTCGGGCCATCCAGTACGCGCTCGGTGTAATGATTAAGTACCATTTCCAGGTCGAAAAATCGCCCATCATGCATGTACGGCCGGGTAACTTCGATGTTGCGCAAACTGGGCACTTTAAATTTATAATTGTCCGCCGCAAGCTCCGTGATTTTGGCCCGGCCCAAGTCATTGATTTGGGTGGGTTGCAGGCCATTGTAGCGAAAAGTCCCGTCGGTAATCAGTTCCCCCGCGTGGCAACTCGCGCAGCCCTTCGCCTGAAA
>JAJAZB010000226.1 GCA_026785975.1 Cytophagaceae bacterium
CACTGCCGCCTCCCCCGCAACTGGTGAAATTCGGGGTAACATCACTGTGAAACCGTAGTCAATAACCCCTCAGTGCGAAACATCAGTTAGAACCCAAACGGCCCGGCTCTCCATTGTGGAGAGCCTGGCCTTTTGGGTTCTAACTGATGTTACGCACTGAGCGTATGTTGACTACGGTTTCACAGTGATGTTACCCCGAATTTCACCAGTAGCGGGGTAGGCGGCAGTGTGCAGGTTGACGTATACCAGTCCGTTCACCAAGCTGTCAGCCAGGGTCTGCCGGAGCGTCGCAGTCCCATTGATTGGCGAGGTCAGGCTTGAAAAAGGAATGACGACCGGACCCGCCACGCCGGGAGCGCCTCTGTGCAGGTGACCTGCGGTTACGGTGAGGCCCACGTAGGTAACGACGTACGTCAGTACCCGTGTTGTTTTGTTGAGTGTACCCGTAAATGTACCCGTTGCCGTCGATGGGGTCGTGGGTACTTCCTGCTTGCCATCAATCGTAGCCGTCAGGTTTACAATGTTAGTGTCAACTGGCGGGGTGTTGTCATCGTCATTGTTGCAAGCGGTAAATGCGAGAGCAACCGCAAACAGGAGGAGAAATGGAGCTTTATTCATGGGAAAAAGTGAATGGTTGATAAAATAAAATAAAATACCTACGTAAAAAACTGTGCCGTAGTCAAGGTGAACGTCGGTGATGAGCATTTTCGTGCCTGAAAACCGAGGATCGGGCAAAATAAATACACAAGCAATGGCTGTGACAAGATTTACGAAGTTATCGATGGGTTTGGTTTGCAGTGTGTTAGCCGGTCAGAATTTTTAAGCCAAAAAAAGTCCGAAGTATCAAGTACAAGGTACAAAGTCCGAAGTACCCAATACGGTTAGGTGTTCGGCCTGATACTTCGGACTCCACTCACCGCCGCCTACGCTTCTTTTTACGGCTCAGCGGAGCGGGCTTTTTGCGAACCGTCTTCCGCACCTGAACGGGTTTCTTGCCCGGGCTTTCGGGAGCGGTTTCCTCGTTGAGGTACGACAGCGAGTCGTTGGCTTCAACCGACTCATTAGTTTCGGCGGATTGAGAAGCCAGTCGTGGAGGCGCGTTGTACGGGTTGGGCGAGGCGAGCAGGGCCTGTTGCTTTTGCTCAAGTTCATGCTGGCCTTGCCGGAGGACCTGCGCTTGTTTTTCCATTTCGTAGAGCCGTCGGCTCAGCACATCCCGTTCGGCAATTGCCTTTTCCAGGTCGCGGCGCAGGCGTTGCACCGCCTCCTGCTGGGCTTCGAGGGTGGCCAGCCGGTCGCTCAGATTGCTGGTGTATTTCCGGGATTCGGCCAGACCGGTTTCGAGCCGGGTCAATTGCGCTTTGAGTTCGCGTTTGCTTTGCGCCGGGGCCTGGGCGGCCAGCAACAGGCTAAGAAGAAATATAGAGTACTTCACAGGCAAAAGGTATCGATGAGCTGGTTGGTTACGCGAATTGGTTTGCGGGCAAACTACAAATTACGCACCGGCAGGGGGCTTTTGCCAAACGGATGGGGCAACAAATCCAGGATAATTTTTTGGGATCAACGCCAAAACGTTTTGCCAGGCTGCCCGCCAATTCTTCACCTGATTTCGCCCGGCGCGGGCTTTTTGCCCGTCGATATCCACTCACGAAGCGCGTCGAGCGCGGCTCCGGTTTGAGCCGGGGTGAAGGCACAGTGCCCGCTTCCGGTGGTGAACCTGGTTACGAAGAACCGTTCGTTGCCCGCCCGCCGGACGATGGCGTCGTAGGCCGTGGCTTGCGCCGCTGGAATGAGCTGGTCGTAGGTGGTGTGCATGAGCAACATGGGGCGGCTGAGTTGCCCGGTAAACGAACCGTCTTTTTCCAAAAAATGTCGGGCTTCGACTTTTTCGGACAGCCGCAACACCCGGCGATTGAGCGCGACATCATCCGGAAAACCGTTGTACACCGTATTGGTGTTGTCGAAAGGATTGCCCCCGGCCTGCTGGCTAATGTCCCGGAAAATTTCCTGGAAAAACCAGATGACGTTTGCCAGGTCGCCGGGATGGAGCGCGTACCGTTCGGCAAAACGTCGGGCCAGGGCCGTGTCGCTTTGAACTCGCCGGACGATGATCGCAGGGGCAACCGGGGGTACGCTGCCGAGGGCCAGTTGATCCAGCGCGGGGAGCGTGTTGGGGAAAAGTGCGTCGAACGTCACGAGCATATCAAACAAATGCGCCTTCAGCGACTCGTGGAGTCGGCCCGAGAGGGGGCACATCGGCAGCGCACCCTGGTAATGCTGCGGATACTTTTCGATGGTGGCGAGCGTAATCATGCCTCCCATTGAATGCCCGGTCATAAACGTGGTGTCCGGTTTGCCATACTTCTGGATGAAATGCTGGCGCAATAGTTCCGTGTCTTCCACTCCCTCACCCACCGCCCAGCCCTGGCGTCGGTAGGCCGATTGCGCTACGGCGTACCCCCGTTGCAGGTATGGCCCGACGCCGCCTGATGCACTCGCAAGGCGGGTTCCTGAGGGGCTGCCGATCACCTCGTAGCCGTGCGCGTACATGATGAGTTTGCGGTTCCAGTTGGCGGGGAGGTCGATGCGGTAAAACGCACCGCTTAGGCTACCCGTATCCACCCGCGCCGTGCCGGAAGGTTGCGCAATTGCCGGGAAAGTACACCCGGCGAGTAGCAAGGAGAACAGTAATTTTTTCATGATAAACAAAGATTGATTTGGTTAAGGTTGGGGGTAACCACGAACTGAAGTTCGTAGAAAAGCCGCAGGGGAGGCGATTTTCAGGCATCCTGCCGCGCTTCTACGAACTAAAGTTCGTAGCTACCCCCAACCTCGTTATTCCCGTTCGGGTACTGCTTTTGCTTAGCGTAAGGACTACGATAAGCAAAAGCAGCACTCAAAACAATTTCCTGGATTGATAACTGATAACTGTTCACTGATCACTGTCGTCCTGCACCGGGCGATTGGCGCGGGTAAACCACAAATACAACGGTACGCCCGTCAGCATCAACACCACCCCGATGGCCGCTTCGCGGGGGCGGGTGAAGATGGTATTGACAAACAGCGCCGCGCAGAACAGAATCACCACGGCGGGTACGATTGGATACCCCCAGACTTTGTAGGGGCGCGGCGCATCGGGCATCCGCCTTCGTAGAATAAAAACACCCAACGTCGTGGCCCCGTAATAAATGAATACGGCAAAAATAATCATGTCGGTCAACTGGTCGAAGGTGCCGGAAAGCACCAGCAAACAGGCCCAAACCCCCTGATAAATCAGTGAATTAACGGGAGCCTGCGCGGCATTGAGCTTGCCGACTTTCGGGAAAAACAAGCCCTCCCGCGCCATCGCAAAATACGGGCGGCAACTCACCAGAATCGTCGCGTTGGTGCAGCCCAAGGTCGTGACCAGGATGAGTACGGAAATGAAAACAGAGCCGCCGTAGCCCCAAAAACTCCGCACCGCTTCCACCGCCGCAATTTTGTTGCCCGCCTGATTGATTTCTTCCAGGGCCGGAATGGACAACAGGGAAAGATAAGTCGTATTGACCAGCAGGTACAGCGCGATAATGACAAACACGCCGATGGCAATGCCTTTGGGAATGTTGCGTTTGGCATCCTTGATTTCCCCCCCGACGTAGCCAATCGCGGCCCAGCCCTGGTAGGCCCAGAACGCCGAAAGCATCGCGGTAAAAATGGCACTGAGCGTCACGGAGGTGTTGTTGGTCGTTGCCAGGCTAAAACTCTGACTGATGTCGGCCTTGCCGCTGCTCAGGCCAAACCCGATGATCGTAAAAATACCCGCGAAAACCAGCACTAAAATGCCCGTACTCACCCCAGCGCCCGTTTTTATGCCCTTCGTGTTGACCCACGTCAAGCCAATAATCAGGAGAATGGCGGTGAGTTTGACGTTAAAACCGGCAAACGGATAAAACACCCCGCCGATGTTGACATCGGCCCAGGAAGCCAGCACCGGGGGCAGGTCGATGATGCTGCCCAACGATTGGGCAAAGACGTAGGCCAACGACGAAATAGAGGCGGTTTGAATAATGGCAAACAGCGACCAACCAAAAATAAAGGCGAAAAACCGGTTGTAGATTTTTTTGTAATACGCATACTCCCCGCCGGTATCGGCCAGCAGTCCGGCCACTTCGGCATTGCTCAGCGCCCCAAACAAGGTAATGATACCGCCCAGCACCCAACACACCAACACCCAGCCGGGCGAATGCAGTTCGGCGGCCATGGGCGCCACTTTTTTGTACACGCCCGAACCAATGATGTTGCCGATGACCACGACGATGACTAAACGCAGGCCGAGGGAACGGCTAAGTTGGGATTTGGGCATGAGGGGAGGTTTGAAAAGATGGGTAGGAACGAGAGTTAAAGACCGAGGTTACGAAATTCCACCGAAAAAATAAAGCGACAAATCCGTATGGCGGTTTTTCTACGCCTTCAAGAGTATAGGACTTTCGCTCAAGGTGAGGCTAAGCGAAAGTCCTGGAGTAGTCAAGTTGTGTTTGTTTAGGGCCTATGTTTAAAAGGTGACCCGATTCGCCGAATTCAGTCATTCAACCAACTGGGCAAACAACCGGGCGAGGGTTTCCCCCGCGTCGACGCACAAGCCGGTGTGAACCGGCGAGGTTTGCAACACGGTGCTGCGCGGGGCGATCAGCCAGCGAAACCGACCCGCCGGAGGTAGTTGACCAAGCGGACCGGCGTTCGCTCCCCCCGTGCAGACGCGCTCGAAGGCTTCCAGCCGTTGTCGTAGTTCCGAAAGGTTCAGGGTTTCGGAAAACACCCGCAGCCGCGTTTCATCGAGGACGAAAACGCTTTGCAAAAACCGCTGACCGGGACAATACAGCGCGACGCCCACGTTGAGAAATTCCTCGCGTTCCACGCGCGGCACCACGCGGATGACCGCGTACTCAAACAAGTGCATTTCTTGCATGTTGCGCTCCCTGAACAAATACTTCCGATGCGGCGAGTCTCGCCCGCAAAAACTGAATGTAAACCTGCCGTTGCTCGTCGGGCGATTCGGGTGCGTCCTCGCCCGTCAGCCAGTCGTCGGGAACTAAAGAAACAATCGATTGGATGCGCTCAGCGGTCAGCAGCGGAACAAACTCCGCATCGACTGCGTCGAGTTGGGCGGCCTGGGCCAACAACACGTGGTCGTTCACCTGGGCGAAGGGTCGGCGACTGGCGGATTCCCATTCCGGCCCGGCGTGGTGAAAATAAAGCGACGCGCCGTGGTCGATGAGCCAAAGCTGCCGGTGCCAGACGAGCAGATTGGTGTTGCGCGCGGTACGGTCCACGTTGGTCACGAAGCAATCGAACCAAACGATTTGCGAAGCCAGTTTAGCGTCGATTGTTTCCACGAGCGGGTCGAACGTCATGGCTCCCGGCAGATAGTCGAGGGCGAGATTGATGCCGCCGCTGGCCCGCAGCAAATCCTGAATCTCGGGATCCGGCTCGGTGCGGGCCATCACCGGATCGAGCGTCGCAAACACGATTTCGGGTACGCGCAAGCCCAGTGTCCGGGCGATTTCGCCGGAAATCAACTCGGCGATGAGGGCTTTGGTGCCCTGGCCCGCGCCGCGAAACTTCAGCACGTACAAACGGCCATCGTCGGCTTCAACGATGGCGGGCAGCGAGCCGCCTTCGCGCAAGGGCGTCACGTAGCGCGTGACCTGGACGGTACGGAGGTGGGGTGATTGTTGGGAACTCAAGGTTGTTTTATATGCTTCGTGTACCGCAAGATATGGTGATTTTCCGTAAGGAATATGAGGGATGAAGATGGGATAGTTAGGGTTCGTTGGCTTTTTGTTTAATAATTTTCATAGAATTTTTAAGGGCACTTTTTGTGATGTTAATAATATCGCGCTCAGTTAAATTTTCATTATAATATTTACTGATTGTATTTTCAGTAATAATATTCTGATGAGAAATGTAGTATTTATATGGCTCGAACGTAAAAAATATTTGACAATTGTAATGAAATTGACTTTCACTTGCTTTAAATCCTGACCAAGAATACACATAGATTATACGCCATAAAGTAGTGTGCTCAAAATCTATATCATATGGCAGAACAAAACTTTCGTAGATACCTTCTAAGCCATTAAATATATTTTCTGCCTCTTCTACTTTTTCAACAAACGGGATAATAGGATCTCCGTCAGAGTTTTCAATATAAGTATTTGGTATTAAAAAATGGTCACTATTATAAAAAAATAAATCATTCAATATCGCTAACTTGGTACGAATCTTATTTATAGCTGGATAAATTGATTCAATAAATATATTTTTAATGCTTTCTCTACTTCGAGGTAATCTATTTAGTAATTCATTATTAAATTCTGCCTTAAACAACGCAATTTCCTTATCGATATCCGCCTCTTCTTCAATACTTTCTCCCCTCGATCCGCGCAAATATATCTCCAATGAATGCGCCAGTAATCGTCCGAAATAATCGACTACCGACGCGAAACTTCCCGCGTCAGCTTGACTCAGTACCGAGTAATACGAATTCCGGTCTTCTTTCTTCACCACGACCGGCGGAAAGCTGCTTTGCATTAAAATTAAATTACTCAGCAGTCGCGCCATGCGCCCATTTCCATCGTCGAATGGATGAATGGCTGTGAATTCGTGATGG
>JAJAZB010000227.1 GCA_026785975.1 Cytophagaceae bacterium
GAACTGATAACTGATAACTGATAACTGATAACTGATAACTGATAACTGATAACGGATAACGGATAACGGATAACGGATAACTGATAACTGATAACAATTTTTAACTTTTCATTTTTCACTCCCTAACTCATGTCCATTCTCCTCGGCGACAAAGAATATTTCCCCGGCATTGGCCAAATCGCCTACGAAGGCCCCGATTCTGACAATCCGCTGGCGTTTCGATTCTACGATGAAACGAAGATCATCGCCGGGAAAACCATGAAGGATTATTTCAAATTCGGCATGGCCTACTGGCATACCCTCGTGGGCAACGGTGGGGATCCCTTCGGTGAAGCCACGCATCTTTACGAGTGGAACCAGGCCCAGGACGCTGTGCAACGCGCCAAAGACAAAGCGGATGCGGCGTTTGAATTCGCCACGAAAATGAATCTGCCCTACTTCTGTTTTCACGACGTCGACGTGGTCGACTACGACAACAACGTGGCTGAATTTGAGCGTCGTCTTCGGGCCTGGACCGAGTACGCCCGGCAAAAAATGGATGCCTCGGGCGTGAAATTGCTCTGGGGTACAGCCAACCTGTTTTCCAATCGCCGGTACATGAACGGCGGCTCGACCAACCCCGACTTTGCGGTATTGGCCCACGGCGGTGCCCAGGTGAAGGGCGCACTCGATGCAACGATTGCGCTCGGTGGCGAGAACTACGTGTTTTGGGGTGGTCGCGAAGGATACATGTCGCTGCTGAATACCAACATGAAACGGGAGGTGGAACACCTGGCGCGATTCCTCCACACGGCGAAAGATTATGCCCGCAAAAATGGGTTTAAAGGCACGTTCTTCATTGAACCCAAGCCCTGCGAACCCACTAAGCACCAGTACGACTACGACTCGGCCACGGTGATTGGTTTCCTGCGGCAGTACGATTTACTGAATGATTTCAAACTAAACATTGAGGTCAATCACGCCACGCTGGCCGGGCATACCTTCCAACACGAATTGCAGGTGGCCGCCGACGCGGGGATGCTGGGCAGCATCGACGCCAACCGGGGCGATTACCAGAATGGTTGGGACACCGACCAGTTTCCGACCAACGTGGCCGAACTCACCGAAGCCATGCTGGTGATTCTGGAAGCGGGTGGTCTGCAAGGCGGCGGGGTCAATTTCGACGCCAAACGTCGCCGCAATTCGACCGACAACGCCGATTTGTTTTACGCCCACATCGGCGGCATGGATACCTTCGCCCGCGCCCTGATCGCCGCCGACGCCATTTTGACCAAATCGGATTACAAAAAACTCCGTGAAGAGCGTTACGCCAGTTTTGACAGCGGCAAGGGTAAAGAATTTGAGGAGGGTAAACTAACCCTCGAAGACCTCCGCGACCTTGCCGCCGCCTCGGGCGAACCGGCTGTACGCAGCGGCAAGCAGGAGTATTTTGAGAACATCATTAACCGGTATGCGTAATCGGCGGCGTTGAATGATTGATAAAAAAGTTCGCCTACTCAAGCGGGCTTTTTTATTGGTAGATTATACTCCAGCGCGAGTTTTAAACTCGTGCCCGCGCGACAACATCTGGCTTCTTATTCATTGACTTGCCCGCTGTTCCGACGCAAGTCACGGACTCACGCCGATTGGGAACAACTTCGGGGCGATAGCCAGTTTTTAGACCAGATTGCACAAGCCATTGACCAGCAGTAGGGTAGTTGGCGGGTTTTAATTTAAAAAATGGAATCACCTCTCAAGCTACACCGGATCCATATCGGTACGGGGCGGCTTGGTCTGGTTGACGGGACGGTCGGGTACGCGCGAACCGGTTGAATTACTCTCGTTAGGCTTTTGAATGCGGGGACGGCGGCGCTTGGGAGTCGGGGCCTCCTCCGAATTTTGGGGCTGGTTTTTGCCTTCCGACAAATGGTTGTTTTCCATCAATTAAATACTGAGTTAGCGTTTCGTGTAAATTTTCCAACTCCGCCCAACAAACCAACGGGTGCGGATGTATGTCATTTACCAAAACCTTTGCCAGTGGATTAATAGCGGCGTTTTGTGGCATCCCGTTGACAGGCCCCGAGTCATTTACCCCGGCGTGGGCAAGCATTTCCCCGCCCCACTTTCTGCCGCCTATCCGGTAAATTTCTGTGAAAAACCCCTTGCCTTTCGTTTAATTTAAGCCTTAATTGTTCACGAATTCACCGCGCTAAACGGCCAAGACCCCAGAAATATCCGCCGGGCTGGAGAGCGCCAACGACTTTATGAAAACCCGTATCCTGCTTTTACTCCTGGGCGGATTAGCTCTGGTAACTTGCAAACCCCTCGTCGCCCCGCCTTACCTTACGGAAATTACCCCCAGTCAGGCCGCTCCCAACGAGGAGATTACCCTGCACGGTGAGATACTCGACAATGTATCGAAGGTCGTTTTTGGCAAAAATGGAACCTTCTTCGACGCAACGCCCAAAGCGCAAACCGAATTCAGCCTGCGCGTGGTGGTTCCTGCCCTGCCCAAAGGCTTCACGGAAGTTCGGGTTTCCAACGACGAAGGCGAATCCAATGCGCTGCCGTTTACCGTGCTGGCCCCCAAGCTGGTGTTGGGCGGTTTTTCGCCCGCCAGCGCCCGGCGGGGTGAAATCCTCACCCTGACCGGCGAAAACCTGGATGGTGTCACCGAAGTGCGGTTTGGCAACGGAGTTTCCGCGCCCGCCACATTCAAACTGGAAGGCAAGATTTTGAAAATAACCGTCCCCAACGATGCACGTTCGGGTCCAATTTGCCTGAAAAACAGTGTAGGCACGTTTTGTACGACCGACGAGTTTAACGTCTTGCTGGCCCCCACCCTCACAAGCATATCGCCCACCCAGGGCGTGACGGGCGTTGAAATCACCCTGACCCGCCAAAACCTGAGTAATGCACGGGTGTATTTTGATGCGCGGGAAGTCGCCGTAAAATCAAACGACGGGCTGGTTTTGAAGGTCAATTGCCCCACGTTTGGGGTGGTTATACTCGCTTCGGTGAAGGTGGTCACGCCTTCCGGCGAGGCGAGTATCAAGTTTACGGGTGCGCCCCAGGCCGAAATCACGGCCACGTATCCGGCGGGGCTGGTGCCGGGTTCAGCCCTGACCCTGAGGGGAAAGGATTTTCTGGACGTGGCATCCGTGCAGTTCAAAAACACGAGTGTCCCGGCCAGTGAGTTTATTCTTGATACCCCCAATTCGGTGACTGTGCGCGTACCGGCGGGTACGCAGAGCGGCGACGTTCGGGTGATTCACCAATTCGGAGCCGGGAAAAGTACGCCTCTCAACCTGCTGCGCGGCACCACCGGACTAACGACCGACAACATCGCCGCCAGCCTGACGACGCTGACATTCGGTTCGCTGGATTCCTGCGCCACGAGCCTGATGGCGTTCTGTAATCAGGGAAAGCTTTTGGTTTTTCTGCGAAACTCATTGCCTTGCAACGAAACGCACAGTACCTCCGAAAAAATCGCCGGTGACATTTACGAAGTTTTCGCGGATACCCGCTTCAAGTTGAATGTGGGAGCTACACTGAAGGCTGAAAAAGTGGGCAGTAGTTACTCAGGTTTCATCATGCTGCTCTACAACAGCGAGTTACACACTGGAAACGTTCTCAAAGATGGGAGCATCGCGTTGGTATCGGTCAATTCAGGTACGACGACCAAACTTTGCCGGGCGCTTCCGGCTGGTGGTGGCACCAACTTGCAGGTCCTGCCGCTGCCCGTAGCCAAGTCGCTCCGGTGTGGGGCATGTGAATTTTGAGGTGTTAAAGTCAGATTCCGAGTCCGTACTGAGTTGTCAGAGTAAAAAAATGGCCTATCGTTTACTGACTCCGCTTTTAGGGGTTAGCAAATGTATTTTCGCTGTGAAAACCTGGAGACTCAGTGTACCACCCCGCTATGTGACTCATCGATGATTAGAGAAGTAGAAAAGGTTGTTGGTTACCCTGCAAGGTAGTACGCTTAACGAAGTATCCGGCAAAAAAAGTTTACCAACGAGACTTGCGCTAACTTGTCGCCGAACTACCTTTTTGGACGAAAACTTAGAACCTCAATTAACTTAGCGCGGGTTCCTGCTTCTCGTAAGCGTCTACCATTTTCAAAAGTTGATCGCTAATGTCGAAAATATCGTTCAGCGTTTGAATATCGTGCCGTACCTCTTTTTTCATTTCATCAAACGTGGTGACGTATTTCTTTAGTCCGTTAAAGTAAATCCGGCAAAGCGGCTTCCGGTTATTATCATCCAACAGAATGGCAAAATACGATTGGGCATCGCGGTGAGCGATGCGTTCCGGAGCTATTTTTTGTCGTAAAACGGCCCGTACGATGTAAAAGGCTTCCAACTCTTCGGGCGTGGTCACAACGACCGGTCCCTTCTTTTCATCCGGCAATAGCGCACCAACCATTTCGGTTAAGATAACGGGTTCCTGTTCCTGAATCAAAGCCGTCTTTAGCCGGTCGGTAATCTGGTCGGAAAAGGTAAGTTGAAACGACTTTTTCACCAATACAGTGAAATACTCCATCATCTTCGCGTTCAACTGACCCGGATAAACCTGTTTGGCAAAGTACCTGACCAGCGTATCAGACGGCGCGTTGAGTTCAGTCTGAATGAGTGCTTTTAGTTCGCCGGTGTATTTTAGCTCACTCGCCGTTGAAACAATCGTATCTACGTCGAAATACGATTTGTGAAACTTCTTTAATTCTTCAATCAAATTGTCTTTCAAATCCGCCATGTTGATTTCTAAAAATGGATGCTGATCCATTTTATTCGGCTCGATCAGGTCGGTGTAAAACCGGTAAACAATCCCATTCGTCAGAACCGAAAACCGGGCTTTGGTCACGTGAAAATAGCGCAGTAATTGATTGTCATGGAGCGTCAGGCTCTGCGCCCAGTGCTTGCATTCAATCAAAATGCACGGTTCGCCGTTTTCTCGCATGATGGCGTAGTCCACTTTTTCGCCCTTCTTCGTACCGATGTCACTGACAAATTCCGGCACCACTTCCAAGGGGTTAAACACATCGTAGCCCAGGCATTGAAGCATCGGCAGGACTAACGCAGTTTTGGCCGCCTCTTCGGTTTGCGTGGATTCTTTGAGCTTGATGACCCGCTCACTGAGTTGGCGGATTTGGTCTTTGAAGTCCATGTTTGGTGGGATTTAGAGGCTTGAAAACGAAGACAAACTGATATTCGCCTCAATATAATCGCAAACGCCGTTCTACCAACATCGTAACTGGCATTCTCCATTTTTAGCTAAAAAACAAAAAGCCCCGTAAGGTTCTGCCTGGCAGTCACTTACAGGGCTTTACTCGTACCCAGAGCCGGAGTCGAACCGGCATGCCCTTGCAGGCAATGGTGTTTGAGACCATCGCGTCTACCGATTCCGCCATCTGGGCATTGCGTTGGGGTTGCAAAAGTAGGTTTTTCAGTTAAAAGTGAAAAGTGAAAAGTGAAAAGTTTTAGTCGTAGCTCAACTTTTCACCGCGCGGCGGACCGCTTTTACCTTTTCACTTTTAACTTTTAACTGGCAACTCACTCGTA
Organism: Cytophagaceae bacterium; assembly: GCA_026785975.1. Classification (GTDB taxonomy): domain Bacteria; phylum Bacteroidota; class Bacteroidia; order Cytophagales; family Spirosomataceae; genus JAJAZB01. Next base: position 5,538 of record JAJAZB010000227.1, read on the forward strand.
CCGAAGCGCTTCGATTGGATCGAGTTTGGAAGCCCGGATTGCGGGATACACGCCCGACAAAATTCCGACCGTGACGCAAACCAGAATGCCGAGGGCCATCCAGAGCCAGGGTACGATGAACCCGCCGCCGCCCTGGGTGATTAGCCCCGAAAGCAGATTGCCGATGCCGATGCCCAGCACCAGTCCCCCTACCCCACCCATGAGGCAAATTACAATGGCCTCGATTAAAAACTGCTCCCGGATGCGCTGGGGCGTGGCACCGAGCGACTTCCGAATCCCGATTTCGCGCGTACGCTCAGTGACCGACACCAGCATAATGTTCATCAAGGCGATGCTTGCGCCCAGCAACGTAATGAATCCGATCCCAAAACCGCCCACCCGGAGATAACCCGTAATTTCGTCCATTTCGGCCAGTACGGCATCCGCGCGCTCAATTTTAAACGTGTCCGGCTGCCCGATTCGATCCTGACGCACCAACCGCATAACGCCCCGGGCTTCTTCGACGACTTCGTCCATGCTGGTCACGTTGGGTACGGAGGTGGTAATATCAAACGTGAGGGTGCGGGCTGGTCCGGCCAGCCGTTTAGCCGTCTCCAGGGGTAGCAACAAAATGCGGTCGTCCCCACCGCCCGACATACTGCCCTTGCTTTCGAGAACGCCAATGACCTGAATTTGCTGACCCAGTACCGAGAGCACTTTACCCACGGGAGCGGTGGTGCCGAAGAGCGTTTTGGCCAACTCATTGCCCACAATGGCCACGCCGGTCGAGTAGAGCAGGTCGTTGGTGGTGATGTCGCGGCCAGTGGCCAATTTGTAGCCTTTGATGGTCAGGTAATTTTCGTCGCCCCCCCGAACGGTAATGTTCGGGTTGGTTTTTTTTGAGCCATACTTCACCTGGGCCGCGCCCGTTACATCGCTGGACAGGGAGATGATGGCTTGGCGACCAAACCGCTCTTTGTAGGTAGCCGCTTCGCGAAATTCGATCGAACGCACCTGACGTTCTGACTGCCCCGACCGCCGTCGGCGGTACATTTGGGGGCCACGAATGTCGAAACTATTGGCCCCCAATCCGGCAAAACTGCTTTCAACGGACCCCTGAATTCCATCGATGGCCGTCAGAATGCCCACCAGCGAAGTGATGCCAATGGCAATAATCATCGCCGTCAGAACCGATCGCAACGAGTTTGACCGGATGGATCGCCAGCCTTCGCGAAAATTTTCGAGTAAATTCATGCGAGATGTTCTGGTTTTGTACGGTTTTTGTTAAGAATACCTTGATTTTCGGAAATGGATAGTCGGGGCTTAGGTGCAGATTTTACTAAATAACCAATAATCTGTAACTTTAGTAAATCTGCCTGATTGCGGGTAGATTGTACACAAAACGCCCCCAAAATCGTTCAACCCTACGTATTTAGGCTTACACACAAAGGTATCGGCCCGGATGCCCAACTGACAAACCAATGAAACGCTTCCTACTTCCATTCATCCTTTTTATTTCGGCCCTGCCAGCCTACGCTTCCCGGCTGCTGCTGCCGATGGACGACTCCCAGAAAAATCACCTTAAAGCCTACGGAATCGCGTTTTGGGTGCTGAAAAACTACGAAACCGAGGTGGATTGGCTGCTCAATTACCGGGGGGGCAGTTTCATGTTTCAACACATCCAGAAATTTGAAAACGAGTTGATCATCCGGGGCGTGAGCTATGAGGTGATTTCGGATGGGCAGGCCGCCCAGGTGGAGCGCGAACTCGCCGACCCGAGTGCCAACATGGATTTGGTAAAACTCCAGAAGCCGCCCAAAATCGCGGTGTATTCGCCCAAAACCAAGCAACCCTGGGACGACGCCGTGACGCTGGTTTTGTCGTACGCGGAGATTCCCTACGAAACGATTTTTGACGATGAAGTACTCGACGGCAAACTCCCCCAGTACGACTGGCTGCACCTGCACCACGAAGATTTTACGGGTGAAATGGGCAAATTCTGGCAGCACCGCAACTATCCCTGGTACCAGGCCCAGAAACGGGAAGACGAGCAGTCTGCCGCCCGGCACGGGCTTGCCAAAGTCTCCCAGTTGAAACTCGCGGTGGTGAAGAAAATTCGTGAATTTGTGTTTGGGGGCGGCTATATGTTTGCCATGTGTAACGCCACCGACACCTACGACGTGGCCCTGGCCGCCGATGGCGTGGACATCGTCGATGGTTTTTACGACGGGGATCCGGCCGATCCCAACGCCAACAAGAAACTGCACTTTGAAAATACCTTCGCTTTCGAGAATTTTCAGGTGATTACCGATCCGTACTACATCGAATTCTCGACGGTCGACCACCAGCCCGAAGAGCGGCGTTTGATGGAATCAAACGATTATTTTTCGCTCTTTCAGTTTTCGGCCAAATGGGACCCGATTCCCTCGATGCTGACGCAAAACCATCAAACCACGGTCAAAGGGTTTATGGGTCAGACGACGGCGTATAAAAAGCAGTACATCAAACCTGGAGTCGTTGTGCTGGGCGAGAATCGTTCCGTGGGGGAAGCGCGGTACATTCATGGCACCGTGGGCAAAGGTTTCTGGACCTTCTACGGGGGCCACGACCCCGAAGATTACCGCCATGAAGTTGGTGAAGAACCGACCGACCTCAATCTGCACCCCAATTCGCCCGGTTACCGCCTGATTTTGAATAACATTCTATTTCCGGCAGCCAAAAAGAAAAAGCAGAAAACGTAACTGAAAAATAATTTTTTTTGTCATCCCGAGGAACGAGGGCCCTTGCTGGGTGGCGAATACAAGGTCCCTCGTTCCTCGGGATGACAAACATTAAAAACCGGCCCCTCGCATGATTGATGCGAGGGGCCGGTTTTTGTCCTTTAAAATAAATCGCTTACTGCCCGGTCACGATGACGGGTTTAGAGCGTCGAAGACCGTCGGATCGTAAGTGAATGATGTATTTTCCGGGGATTAAGCCCAGATCAAGTTTAAAACGCTCATTGAACGGCGTCACCACCTGTTGGAAGAGTTGTTTTCCGTCCATCGAATACACCTGAATTTCCATATTTTTCCAACTTTCGCGCGAATCGATCAGTACACTTCCCGTTCGGGTAGGGTTGGGATACACACTAAAATTGTCGGCCCCTTCCACCAATTGAACCAGGTAGGGCAAAGAAAATTCCGAGTAGCAGCGCAACGCAGTTGGTGTGGTAAATTCGACGTAGGTACGCGCTGAATACTGGCCCGATTTAGAGGTTTTGAAGAGGTCTTTCTGGTTTCTAACCGTATCCGCATCAACCTTCCAGTCATACACGCCGGTGGTGTTGGTGGCCGTAGCCAACAGGGTGAAGGTACCTACCTGCTCGATGGCGGGTTTGGGAGGGATTGGCTGAACCAGCACCTGGAGTGCCGGGGCCGTCCAGGAAGTACACCCGTTTCGGTCGGTGACGGTTGCGGTGAAGTTGCCACTGTTTTTGACCTCAAAACAGGCTGTTTTTACGCCGTTGCTCCAATTGATTGTCCAGGGACTACTGGCGCACAAACTCACTTTCCCGCCTTCACAAAAAAACGTGGGTCCCGTGGCCGACAAATTGGGCGGAATTGGGAGCGGATTGACGGTAACCCGGACCGGATCGGATTCGGAAGAGGCGCAACCAAACTGGTTAACGGTTTTGACCCGGTACTCACCCGCCGCCGTGGCCCGGATGTTGCGGTCTTTTTGTCCGTTGCTCCACTGGTACGTGGTGCTTTCGCTGGCACTCAACTCAACGTTACCCCCGTCGCAGAAGACGGTGTTGCCCCTCGCCTGAACGCTCGGCTTGGCCGGAGTCGGGTGGTGCTGAACGCCCACCGGATCGGATTCCACGGAGCAATTAAAATTATTGGTTACCCGTAATTGATACGAGCCGGGTTGCCCGACCGTCACGGCGGCGTTGGTTGAGCCATTATTCCACTGGTAGCGGTCGAAGGGGCCGTTGGTCGGGCGCAAGGCCACCGTACCACCGGGGCAAAAGATCGTGGGGCCATCCGCCGCGAGGCGCGGTTTTTCGGGTACTGGATTCACCTGCACACTGATTTCATCGGAGGAAACCGAAACGCATCCGTTGGGTGTCGTCACTTTTACCGAATATTTTCCCGAACTGGTCACCGTGATGGTGGGCGAGGTCGAGCCATTGCTCCACTGGTACCTTCCCGGTACGCTGCTGCTTAGTTCAAGGTTCTGGTTTTGGCAAAGCGTCGTTAGTCCATTCGCAACCACCACCGGCTTGAGAATCGGGGTTACTGTAACCGACGGAATAAAAAACCAGTTGTTCCGGGCGTCGCGCACCTTGACGCTGTACGTCCCCCCGGTGGCGACGATATTGGGGGTTCTCTCCCCGTTCGACCATTCGTATTCAACAAAATTTGCCGATAAACTTAATGCTACGGTGTTGCCGCTGCTGACGCAGGTGGCGGTGATAACGGGGGGAGTGACGGGTAGCTGCGGACTGGCCGATTGGAAAAACGAAGCACTCAATGCCTCATTCCAGAGTTGAGCAACTTTCGTTTGCCCGGACGAAGTATAGTGTATTCCATCGATGCGGTTCTCCAGCCCCTGAACCTGATCGAGAAAAGGTCCCCGGTAGACCAAAGGAGTTGAAGCAATGGCCTTATTCTGCCCTTCAATAACGTTAGGCGCAGGCTCACCCACATAGGACGAATTGGCGACCATCCAGACCAGATTGGGATTCAGGGCATCCCGGCGACTCTGTTCGATGACGTATTTGTAGTAAGCTGCCAGATTATCAGACGTTGCCAGAAAGGGGTTTCCCCGTTCGTCGAAGCGGTCATTTTCACCGTGCAACAGGAGGACGGCCCGCAAGCCGGTTGAAGGTACCCAGCGATTCAAGGTATTTTTGGTATTGGCGTAGGGCAAACCGGTTTTGGGATTGTATAATCCATGCGTGAATTCAATACCCGCCGCGGCTTTGTAATTTTGCTCCATGTTGGTCCCCCCAAAGCCCGAGTTATAGAACAACACCGGCACATTCAGTTTTTGCACCAGCATATCACCCAACTGACTCCACAACCAGGGCACTCCGGTAAACGGGGCCATGCCACAGTTCTGGCAAAGCTGACTAAATTCCAATCCCTGTAAGTAGTGAACGTCGGCAGTGCTAATGTAAGGTGCTTTTGCCGGGTTGTTGTTCATGTTGATGCTCGTCACCCGGTCGTCGGCGGCAGCCCGACTTGGGCTGTACACTTCGCCACCCGACGCATTGGAGTGCCCCATAATCAGGAAGACTTCGCCAATCCCCATTCGGTCCAGATTGGTCGGGTTGCCAACCGTTTCTCCGTGCAGAAGTCCCCGCACCTCGAGGGAATACCAGCCGCCTTTCCCGGTAATCTGTCCACTAAATACGCCTCCCCGCGGATTAATTTGAATCAGCATCCAGTCGGTTTGCTCACCCTGACCGGGCAGTTTAGGCACCAGTCGGGCCTCCACCCGATCAAGAAACTGGTTGTAGGTACCCGCGATGAGAAAATTGCAGGTATTATCCAGCCCACGCTGGAGTACCATCCGATTGGTGGGGTAGGAAATCTGAAGTTGTCCGACAGCGGGGAGTGTGCTCCCCAAAAGAAACAGAATAAATATCCAGTGCGTATTCTGAAGATGTAATCGTTTTTCCATTGAGATTTCTTAAGTTAATAATTTCTTTTTTGAAGGCGAGTGCTGCAAGAACAATTCATAGAAAACTGTACCGGGGGTAAAACCTGAAGTGGTCTTTCCATTTTATGCTGTATTATCGAGGTTCAAATTTAACAAACTTAAAGTACTGTCAAGTAAAGATTTTGACTGCAATTATCAAACGATTCACGGGTAAATTTTTATTAAAACCACGCATCATCCTCGTGTTGGCTTTCAATACTTCGCTCGATGGTATCGGGTAACTGAGCAAAAAAATCGATTCCCGTGGCGCGTTCAACCTCATCGATGGAGACGGTAAAGTCCCGGATGAGTACCTCCACAAAGCCCTTATTTTCAATCAGAAACGCGATGGCCTTCTGCCGGTTGGGGTCGTAAATAATTTTGTAATACTGCTCAGGAACAGCGACTTCGGTCGAACGCCCGATGGTGGGTAATCCCGGCTTCAGCACGGGGCCGGTCACGATGATGCACGGCCCGTAGCGCTTGGCCCAGGTTCGTACTTTCTGCTCAATATCGCTCCAAATTCCCGTGTTGAAATCGTGGGCTTGGGGCGACATATTGCTCATGTAAAACGACTCGTAGGTCAATTGCTGGTCGTACTTAAAATCCCCCGCCGGGGCGAGATGCCCCCGGTCGTAGCCCGTCCGGGCGTAATCGGAAGGCAGGGCCGTTTTGGTTTTTACCAGCGGATCGGGCATAAACCGGTCGGAGCGTTTGGCCCGTCCGGGTGTGCCGGGTAGGCGGTGTACCACCCAACTGGCCTGCTCGTAATCCTCCTCGTACCGCAAGGTGTAGCCCCGGTGTCGTATCACCTGGGCATCGGCGTCGTAGGCGGGCAGGTAGGCATCGAGATCCGTCGTTTGAGCATTCGATGTTTCTTCTGAATCCAGGTTTTCATCCTTCGCCTCACCCGGCTCATCGGTAGCCACCGTGTCGTCTTTACCGCGTCCGGGTGATGATTTATCGTTCGTTTTTTCTTCCTTCTTTTCGGAAGTCTCCACGCCAAACACGCCCAGAATATCATTCTTGAGGCTCTGCCAGGGCTGTGGCTTCTCGTTGTAATGCAGAAACAGGCCAATGCCCGCCAGCACCAGTAAAAATAAAATACGATTGTTGCCCAAACCGCCCTTCTGACGATTGCCCGCCATGATCCCCATATTCTATTCGGTAAACCCGTTGCAAGTTGCGCAACCAACCTCTTCCGAACAACAACTATCTTTGTAATTGATGAAAAAACCTGCCCCACATCTGGTCGTGGTGGGCGGTGGAGCGGCCGGCTTTTTTGCCGCCATCACCGCCGCCGAATCCTTTCCCGACGCCCGGATTACGATTCTCGAAAAAAATCGCACGCTGCTCAACAAAGTACGCATTTCGGGCGGGGGCCGTTGCAACGTGACCAACGCCGTCCCCAGCCTGTCGCAACTGGTGCAGGGCTACCCACGGGGCGGCAAATTCCTGCGCCCACTCGTCAAACAATTCAGTAATGCCGATACCGTCCGGTGGTTCGAGGATCGGGGCGTACCCCTCAAAACCGAACCCGATGGACGTATCTTTCCCGTCAGTGATGATTCAGCCGACGTTGTTCAATGTTTGATAGACACCGCCCGGCGGCAAAGGGTTGAAATTCGTACCTCGATTAATATTCAGTCCATTGATTGTCAGCCGGATAAATTCAGTGTACGCCTCGCCCCGGACGAACTGATTCTGGCGGACCAGTTGCTGATTGCCTCGGGCGGCCACCCAAACGCTTCCGGCTACGGCTGGTTGGCGGAGTTGGGCCACACCATCGTGCCGCCGGTTCCCTCGCTGTTCACGTTCAACGTTCCGGCCTCGCCGCTACTCGCCCTGGCGGGCGTTTCCACCCCGAAGGCATCGGTCCGGGTACCGGGCACCCGGCAAACGCAGGAAGGCCCCGTATTGCTTACCCACTGGGGATTTAGTGGCCCGGCAGTGCTGCGACTTTCGGCCTGGGCCGCCCGCGAACTGGCCGCGTGCAACTACCAGTTCGACGTGGCTTTCAACTGGAATGCGGAAACCAACGACCAGACCGTTCGTCAATTGCTGGCCGATTACCGCCGCATCCACGCCCGCAAGCAGGTGGTTTCGGTGCCCGCTCCGGGCCTGCCCCAGCGACTCTGGCGTACGCTCGTGCTCGAAGCGGGAGTACCCGAAACTACCCGTTGGGCCGATGCGCCCGCCAAAGCCTTGAATCGACTGTGTGAATTGCTGGTCAATGGCACGTTTCGGGTGGCGGGAAAAACGACGTTTAAAGAAGAATTTGTAACCTGCGGGGGTATTGCCCTGTCGGACGTAAACCCACAAACCCTCGAAAGTCTTCACCAGCCCGGTCTGTTTTTTGCGGGGGAAGTGCTGGACATCGATGGCATCACGGGGGGGTATAATTTCCAGGCCGCCTGGACGACGGGCTACATCGCCGGTAAAAACTGCTTTGGTAAAAACAGCATTTAACGGAACAAAATGGGCATTAAAAACCCGGCGGAGAAAAGCGTTTCACTGACTGATTTATCAGCTTTTCTGGCTGATTATTTTGAAACGCCCCGGTACGCGCCCGACGAGCAGGGTGGCATTTTTCGCTCATCCACCCGGCCCGTTCGTCGCCTCGGCCTGGCTCTTGAGCCAACGGCCCATCTGAATACCTGGGCCGTCGAAAACGCCCTCGACGCGCTTTGGATCCACCGGCCCTGGAAGCTGGATTTAGAATCCTTACCGCCCGACCTGGGCATTCTTTTCCACCACTTACCCTTCGACGAACACCTCACCCTCGGCTATAACCCGCCCTTAGCGACCGCCTTGCAACTTACCGCCCCGGAACCCATCGGTTACAAGCAAGCCCCCGACCGACCACCCCGCGCCATCGGAATGCTGGGCAACGTAACCGAGCATGATTTTGAGCGTTGGTGCCAAACCGTTACCGACGTGGTTGGTGGCGTCGAGTCCATTCAAGCCGGTCGTGCCGCCCGCATCGGTCGAATGGCGGTGGTCGGTGCCATGAATACGGCCCTCGTTGAGGAAGCCGCCCAACGCGGTGCCACGTTGTACGTGACGGGTCAATACCGCCCTTCGGCCAGCGAAGCCGTGCGGCAAACGGGGATTTCAGTGCTTGCGGTGGGGCATCGCCGGAGCGAAGAATGGGGCCTACGGGCCTTGGCCCAAATGCTTGGCAACCAATGGCCGGGCTTGCAGGTGGTTTTATAAATGTCTTACCTGAGGGGGAAAAATACGGGTAAAAAAAGGGTGTTTTTCCCGTTGATTGGGTACTCATTCCCAGTTAATTTTACCGGCAATTCCCTCATACGCTGGACTTGGTTTTCCAAGACTGAATCCATTTCGCAGTTTCAACCATTTAGCCTCACCTCCATCATGCTTCCACATTCTCCCCTGCCCCAAGCGGCCAAAATCTGGTTCCGCTTCGTCGTCTCTACCCTGATTGGCCTACTAATCCTGTACCTGTTTCTGCACTCGAACCACCGCTGCATTAGTTCAACCACGCTGAGCAACGCCCGCGAGGAAATCGTGCTGTTGCAAAACAGTGAATTCAACGCAGTGGTGACGCTCCTTAATGGCCCCGACAGCCTGGCCGACGATACAACCTGGATAGCCACCCGCCGACAATTAATTGTGAATTACCTGCTTACCCGCCACACCTTTCGGGATGAAGGGAAGCGGCTTCGGGCCGATTTAACGTCCTTCAAAACCCGTGCTCAACTCCGAACCGCGCTCGATGGGTATCCCATGCGGGTCAAGTCGTTTTTCTGGCTGGCCGATACCTGGATTTACACCGAAATTTTATTCTGGTCCATTTTCGGGGTGCTGGCCTCGCTGCTTTATTCGGTATCGGAGGCACTCCGGTCGGGCGGGCAGGGCTTCGACCGCAGCGAGGTACCTTCGCACTGGGCCAAAGTAGCGTACACGCCGTTTTCAGTTTTGATTATCTACTTGGCTATCAGTTTGTTTGGTAAAGACACTGTGAACAATGCGCCTTTCTCGGCCTGGCAAATTGTGCTGGCTTTCGTATTGGGCTTTTTCTCGCGGCGAACCATGGATTTGCTCGATCGAATCAAAGACCTGCTTTTTGCCGCTGGCAATCGCGATGCGGCCAACGCCTCCCCCACTACCCGCACCTTCGTGCTGCGCGGACGTATACAAACCAACGACGGGCAAGCCCTCACCAATGCCGCCGTAAAACTCATTGGCCAGGCCGACGCCAGCCATAACGCCGTGAAATCCCCCGAAGCCGATGGGACGTTTGCCTTTGAAAAATTGCCCGCCGGAACCTACCACGTCGTGGCCGAACTCCCCGCCAACCCCACGCCATTAGTAGCCGAGCAGACCGTAAAACTCGACGGGCAAAACCCCGAACCCTTCGTTGAACTGACGCTTACGCCGGTGGCTCGCCCGTTATGAAGACCCTACCTTTGCTGATCGGGCCGGGCGAATGGGTGCCGCCCCTCGAACCCTGGCGTATTCAGCCTCAACCATTTCTGCGGCCCGGCCTGGGTATTGGCGGGGTGTTTACCGGAACCGCCGGAATGCTTCTGCGCGATGGGGCTTTTCGCCCCTACCTCCTCACCTGCCAGCACGTGTTGCACTATCCCCGGGCGGGGCTTTTGGTCAGCCAGCCCGCTTTGGGGTTTGATGGCGGGCGGGCGGGCCTGGATACCGTCGGAGCCTCGTTTTGGGGCTTATTTCCCGAGTCGGGATTGGATGCGGCCCTGGCCCGGCTCGATCCGCGCTTCCGGCCCCTCGACCCCACCGTAGCGGGTACCACCGACCGAATTCGGAACATTGGGGAGGCCCGAGTAGGGCAACGACTCATTAAATCGGGCAGAACGACCAGCCTCACCAGCGGTCTTGTGGAGGCGTTTGGCAACTACCCGGTGCCTTACCCGCAAGGTATGTGCAGCATTCGGGGCTTTCTGATCCGAACCGAAAATCCCGGTGATGCCCGGCCCATCGCCGTGCCCGGCGATTCGGGGGACATTTGGTACGACCCTCAAACCGGCGCGGCGGTGGGCTTGCTCGTGGCTGGTGGGCAGGAACCGCAACCCTACGCCATTGCCTGTTCGC
>JAJAZB010000228.1 GCA_026785975.1 Cytophagaceae bacterium
CCTGGCGGCGGTATTTCGGCGCGGGAAAGACATAGATTTATTAAATTTTTTTGTCATCCCGAGGAACGAGGGACCTTGCTGGGTGGCGAAATACAAGGTCCCTCCTACGTCGGGATGACAAAATGTTTCAAGAAAATAAATTGGCAAAAAGTCCCTTTTTCGCTTTTGCCCGGAGTTTAGTACCGAATTGTTCGTTGAAAGCGGCGACAATTTCTGGTTCGTATTGTTTGAAAAACTCCGGGTCAAAATTGGCAGCGGGCAGGTTTTCGAGTACCTCCTCAATCGGGGTGCCGGTCTTGATCCAGCGGTCGCACACGTCGTGCCGCAGCCGGAGGCCAAACGTGTTGACGCCCGTCAGCGCGCGCGTGTCGGCCCGGAAGTTGAGCCGCAGGGCTTTGGCACCGCCCAAATGACCCGGACGGGCTGCTCCGCCAGACGAAAATTCCCAGTAAAACGTCTGCTCGCCCTCGGGTAATTTGGCGGGTACGTTGCCGTAGGTCTGGTATTCAATGTCGAAAAATTTGGCGGAATTGAAAAACACGCCGGGCTGGTAGGCCGTGCGTTGGCCCGCGAGCGAACGCGCCACGGTTTCGCCCATGATCCGGCCCGTGTACCAGATCTGATTGACGGATTTTTGCCCCGGCGCGGGTTTTCGCAACTGCGTACAGTCTCCGGCGGCGTAGACGTTGGGCGCGCTGGTTTGTAGAAATTCATCGACCAAAATGCCCCGGTCGGTATCGAGGCCCGCCGATTTGGCCAGCGAAACGTTCGGACTAACGCCCGTGGTAAGCCCCACAAACTGGCAGGGGATTTCTTCGCCACGCTTCGTCACGATGGCCCGGACGCGGCCCGTGCCGTCGTCGAGAATTTTTTCCAGTTCAGCCTCCAGGCGCAGATCCACGTGGTGCTCGCGGATGTGGCGGCCAATGAGTTGGGCTTCTTCGAGCGGCAGCACGTTGCTCCAAAACGCGGTTTCACGCACCAGAAACGTTACGTCGATGTCGCGGGTGCGCAGCATCTCGGCCATTTCGATGCCAATTAGCCCGCCCCCCACGATCACGGCTTGCCGGACGTCGCGCGTGTTGGTTTCCATTTGCAGCACGTCGGGCATCCCGTAGAGGCCCTGCACCCCGCTCAGATCCTGGCCGGGCCAGCCAAACCGATTGTACTGCGAACCCGTAGCGAGGAGCAGCACGTCGTAAGCGAGTTGCTGGGCGGTGCCGCCGGGCGTAATGGCCTGATTGTGAATGGAGAACTCACGCGCGTAGTGCAGTTGCTGCGCGTTGGTATCGATCTGACTGACGAAGGCGTGGAGGAGTTCGATGCGGTTTTTGGCCCAAAATCCATCTTCGTACGGTTTGAGGTGGTGGTATTCCATGTGGCCCATGTACAAATACATGAGCGCCGTGCGCGAAAAAAAGTGCTCGGTTTCCGCCGAAATCACCGTAATCCGACAATCAGGTCGGAGCACACGCAGGTGCCGGGCCGCTGTGATTCCCGTGATGCCATTGCCCAGGATAACCGCGTGAAAGTTGTCTGGATTCATTGCACAAATTGAAAGTTGAGAATTGAAAGTTGAAAGTTGAGCATTTCCTTGAAATAATTTTCAACTTTCAATTCTCAACTTTCAATTCCGTCGCATGGCTTCAACTCCTCCCATATTTGCACCGCCGCCTTGGAACCTTACGGGGCATGGATTTGCGCTGCTCTACCGCTTTCCCCAGGACTGGGCGCAGCAAAGCGGGCATCTGGCACCCGACCAACGGGAGGTGCTCACGGGCCGTTGGGGCGCGGTGATGCTGGTCGATTATGCTACTTCGGGGGTGGGGCCGTACCAGGAATTGCTCTGCATTCCCGGCCAGGTGGAGCAGGGCGGAAAGCACCGGTTTACGATTTCCAAAATCTACGTCAACACCGAGGTGAGCGTGGTCAACGGGCGTCGGAACTGGGGAATTGCCAAAGAGCAGGCCGATTTTGCCTGGATAAAAAACAAAGACGAGCAAAAAATAACGGTGACCGTAAACGGGGAGGTGGCGCTACGGGCGCGGCTGAACCCGTTCGGAATCCCGTTTCCGCTCACCACGGCGCTGCTGCCCTTGAAGTTGCACCAGCAATTGAACGGGCAACGTTTCGAGACGCAGCCCACGGCCAACGGCTGGGGGCGGCTGGCCCGGCTGACGGAGATGTACACCAACCCCGGTCTTTTTCCCGACCTCAACCGGGTAAAGCCCTTGATTGGACTCTGCATCGATCGGTTTAACATGACGTTTCCCCGGCCGGAAACGAGAGAAGTTGAGCGTTGAAAGTGGTCCTCGTTCCGCATCGGCGTACCCCCAACCCCCTGAAGCCCTCATTTTCGTTTCCAAAATTTAACTCAAACAGTTTCTAAGCCTCCTTCAGGGGGTTGGGGGTATTTACGGATAGGCTCCAAGTATCGGAAAATGCGAACATTCCCGAAATTTACGGGTACGTTCCGGGTACGTTCCGGGTATTTTTATAATTTTGGGAAAAAAGCAGGGAAGGTATGTTTGAGGAAAAATTAACGTTTTCGTTCGCCACGACCCAGGAAATTATCCGTAAGGTAGGCCGGATCGATGCCTTCCGGGGGCAATGGAATGCCATTGAGCGAAAAAATAACCGATACCTGCGTGAGTTGAAGCGGATTGCCACCATCGAAAGCATCGGCTCTTCCACCCGCATCGAAGGAGCCGTTCTGACCAACGACGAGGTGGAAAAACTCATCCGCAAGGTTCAGATCACGTCGTTCCACAGTCGCGACGAGCAGGAGGTAGTTGGGTACTTTGAAGCCCTCGACCTGATCCTCGATCACGCCTCCGACATTGACCTCACTGAAGCCTACCTCGGCCAACTTCACGGCATCCTGCTTCGGCACAGCGATAAAGACCAACGGCACCGGGGACATTACAAACGTTTGTCCAACCAGGTCGTTGCCCACTACCCCGATGGGAGCCAGCGGGTTATATTTCAACCCACGGCCCCGCACCTGACCGGAAAAGAAGTACAGGAACTTCTGGCTTGGGTGCGTACGCAATTGGAGCAGCAACACCTCCATCCGCTCGTGATCATTGGAACGTTCGTGTACGAATTTCTTTCGATTCACCCGTTTCAGGATGGAAACGGGCGTCTTTCCCGTTTACTCACCACGCTACTCTTGCTGCGCACAGGGTACGAGTTTGCCCAGTACGTTTCGTTTGAGAACGTAGTCGAGTCGCGGAAAGTCGAGTATTTCCGGGTGCTGATGGCCGGGCAGCAGCACCGGGGCACCCCGCAGGAGGTGATTGGGGAGTGGATGTTGTTTTTTCTGGATTGCCTGGAAATGCTCGTGCTGCGCCTCGAAGCGAAATACACGCTGGCCAGAGAACGGGGCGGCTACCTCAACGAGCGCCAGCGGCAACTCCTCGACGCACTCCGGCAGAATCAACCGGCCAAAATCGGCGACCTGGCCCGGCGGCTAACCGAGGTCTCGGTCAATACCCTGAAAAAAGACCTTCGCTACCTGCACGAGCAGGGAGTTCTCGAAAAAATAGGCGAGCGAAAAGCGACGGCGTACCGGGTACGGCCCGGTGAAATTGAAAAAAGTTGAAAGTTGAGAATTGAAAGTTGAAAGTTGAGAGTTGAAAGTTGAGAGTTGGGCATTTCCCCGAAATAATTTTCAATTCTCAACTTTCAATTCTCAGCTTTTAAAAAGAGGGTTTGGCACTTTATTTGAGGATGGGGCGAAACCTGTTTTCTAAGCCGGAATGTAAACTCTCTGCGTTTACGACCGAATGTTCAAAAAGTAGAAATCCTATTGAAGTTGTAGAGATGTCGCCCCAAAGTCGGCTTAGAAGGTGATTTTCATCAAACTTTAGGGCTGGCATCAGAAAATTGGCACTTTGTTTGTCGCAGAATTGAGTAACGAATAAAACCGTTACTTCCTATGATTAACCTTTACCGCTTGCCGACCAACGGCGGGAAAAGGGTCGACAGCGTTGCTGCCGCCACCCAGCCCGCCAACCTATTCGCTACCGCGTATGGTGACCTGCGGCGCAATCTGCGCCGCTTCAATCCTGCACTTTTCTTTGCGGGGGTACTTCTCGTTTTTCTTGCGCAGACTGCGCAAGCGCAAAGTGATTGTGCGGGGGGCAGTCCTGCGCTTTCAGGCGATACGATACGGGTTTGCGCAGGAACTACGATCAACCTCAATAATTTATTGGGAGGTGATACACTGGGAGTAGTTCTTAACTTTCTGTCGGGGGTCAACCCCGTGGTCAATCCGTCAGCGGTCACGCCTGGTGTGGGTATTAATGTTTACACCGTCATCGGTACCAATATGTTTGGGTGTTCAGATACGACCTCCATCATCGTCAATGTCGATCCCAAGCCCATCCTGGTGGGTGGCACCTTCAATTTACCGACAGGAGTGAGTGTTAGCCTGGACAGCCTGCTGGGGAGTCTCAACGTAGGCAATCTGCTGGGGTTGGATATCGATTTTATTGTCAACGGCGACACCATCGCCAACCCCGCTGCTTTCTTCCCTGCCGGGGGCACCAACGTAATTACTGTCATTGGTACCGACCCGCTGACGCTTTTAACCGCTACGACTCAACTGGTCTTGAATGTATGCTTGCCGCCGGTCTTACTGGGTGACACGCTGAACTTGTGCCTGAATGTGGGGGCGAGTGTGAACCTGGACAATTTGCTGGCCGCAGTCAACGTGGGCAATTTGCTGGGGCTGGACATTGATTTTCTCCTCAACGGTACGCCCATCGGCAATACGGGCACCTTCGTGCCCAGCGTGGGGGTCAACGGCATCACCGTCATTGGCACTAACCTGCTGGATCCGGGCTGTGCCGACACGACCCAGTTGGTTTTGAATGTGAGCATGCCACCGCTGTTGGTGGGCGATACGCTCACCATCTGCGCTGGTGTAAGCGTAGACCTGACGACATTGCTTAACGGCAATTTGACCGGGCTAACGATCATATTCCGTCTGGGCGGGATCAACGGTACAAACGTAGGGAACATCGTGACGCCTGGAGTAGGCGTGAACCTCTACGCCGCCATCTCGACCAACGGCTCGGGTTGCTCGGATACCACCTCCATCACCGTAATTGTCAATCCCGCTCCCGTAGTCATAGGTGATACCATCACCGTTTGCGCTGGGGTGAGTGTTGACCTGGGTAGTCTGCTAACCGGTGACTCGGCCAGTTTTGTCAATGTCTTCCGACTGGGTGGTGTCAACGGAGCTATTGTTGCGCAGGTCGTCGTTCCACCGGTGGGCACGACCATTTACGCGGCGATTTCGACCAACGGCTTGGGTTGCTCGGATACAACAGCCATTACGGTCATCGTACAGCCCACAGCGGGTCTGGTTCAGGTGAATACGAATGTTTGCGCCGGAGCGACCATCGACCTGACGGGCCTGGTGGCAAACTACGATAGCCTGATCAATCCGATCTTTACCGTAGGCGTAATTGGTGGACCTGTTGTGGTTAATCCGGCGTTGGTGAGTATTTCGGCGGCGACGACGTTCTTCCTGGTCACGCAATCTCCGTTAGCCTGCGTCGATACGACTCAAATCATCGTAACCGTCAATCCTGCCCCCATCATCACGGGGGACACGATTACCATCTGCGCCGGGGTGCAGGTGGATTTGCGCAGCTTGCTCATCGGCGACTCGGCCAGTTTTACCAACATCTTCATTCTGGGCGGTTTAGGGGGAACACCCGTGAGTAACCTGGTTACGCCGGCGATTGGCACTAATATTTACGCCGCCATCTCGACCAACGGCTTGGGTTGCTCGGATACGACCTCCATCACCGTGATCGTGCAGCCAGTTCCCAACATCATCGGTGATACCATCACCGTCTGCGCCGGGGTGAATGTCAACCTGAGCAGCGTGCTGAGCGGCGATTCAGCCAGCTTTACCAACGTCTTCCTGCTAAATGGTTCGGTTGTTGGGAACATCGTGACGCCTGGAGTCGGCGTGAACGTGTACGCCGCCATCTCGACTAACGGTTTAGGGTGTTCGGATACGACGACGATCACCGTTATCGTGCAGCCAGTTCCCAACATCATGGGTGACACCTTGAACCTGTGTCTGAATGCCGGGGTCGCCGTTAACCTCAACACGCTGATTGGAGGGAACCTGCTGGGCCTAAACCTGAACTTCGTGTTGGGCGGTAATAGCATCGCCAACCCGGCCGCCTTCGTACCCAGTGTGGGGGCTAACGTGATTGTTGTGATTGGCACCAACCTGCTAACCGGCTGCGCTGATACCACCCAGTTGGTTTTGAATGTGAGTTCCCCGGTCAACTTCATGGTAGTAGCCCAACCGGTGACGTGTACGTCCGAAAGTGTGGCCAATGCCGACGGTACGTTGGTGGTCAGCGGAGTACCAGCCGGAGCACGCTTCACCTTCTCGGCCAGCGGCAGCATCAGTGGAGCGGCGGCCAGTTTTGCCAGTTCCCAACCGGTGCTCGTGGGTGGGATCATCGTCGCGAATCTAACTAATCCCGGCCCTGGCGGTCAGGTGTACACGGTACGAATCTGGACCAGCGAATTCTGTTTTACGGATAAATCCGTGACGCTGCTGCCCACGGATTGCGCTTGCGAGGAGCAGGAGTGTATTCCGTTCACGGTGAAACTGGTGAAACGGGTTCTTTAAAAGCCCGGTGTTAAACCACCTTAGCGAGAACTCAACTTTAGCGCACTCAATAATTCGCACACTAATTCCCAAAAAAATGAAACGAGAATTTCTGCTTATTCTAACGGCTGTTACGCTATTTGCCTTCCCAACTGTAAGTTTCGGACAGGCCCCTAACTTAGGGACAGCTGCTGATTTCGCGGTTTTTACCGCAGTTGGCGCATTTGCCAATGTCGGGGCAACCAACATCACCGGCGGCGATATTGGTACGAACGCAGGGGCATTTACCGGATTTCCTCCGGGAACGGTGATTGGCCAAATTCACGTGGCCGATCCGGCTTCAGCACAAGCGGCCATCGATGTCAATACTGCCTACACTTCGTTGAGCGGAGTTACCTGTGGGCCGGTTTTAGGAACAACCTTAGGAAACAACCAGGTGCTCACTCCAAACGTGTACTGCCTGGGAGCGGCCTCAACATTAAATGGAAATTTGACGTTGGATGGGCAAGCTGATCCGAATGCCGTGTTTATTTTCAAGATAAATGGTGCGTTGTCGACAACCACGTCGTCAACCATTACCCTGATTAACGGAGCCTGCTGGAGCAATGTGTATTTTCAGATAAATGGAGAGGTTAGTTTAGGAACCAACTCCATTTTTAGGGGTAATATACTTGCGAATGGCGCTATCAGTTTATTGCAAGGCGCGGCACTTCAAGGTCGGGCTCTTTCACGGGCGGGGGCTATTTCCTTACATACCAACCGAATAGCAGCATTACAGTTCTGCGGATGTCCGCTCTGAGGTGCTGGCCTCTCCCGAAGGTTTGAACTCGACAAAAGCCCGGCCTCTCCGAATACTTGGGAAGGGCCGGGCTTTTTTGAAAACCCGGTAAACGCATTTTCAAAAAATGGCACGGCACTTGTTAGGCCCGCCGGGGCGGTTAAAACCAGCCACTTTCTGGCTTTCTTTCTCCGTTTCGAGCGTTAACTTACCGGTTCAGCCACTTATTGTTTTCGTTTAACTAGTTGAAAAATAGATAGTTAAATAGTAAAGGTTTTTTTTGACTGAACGTTTTGTAAAGTTGGCACCTGCTTTGCGACGGGTTGGGAGGTTCATAAACGCACCTGAACAATGTCCAACTTATACCGCTCGCCGATCACGGGCGGGAATCCGGTAGACTGCGAAGTAGAAACTTCGCCCTCCGCCTGCCTTCCCGCCACCAATTTTTCCTCCAGTTTTCCAGTTACTCCTCCTATCCATCGTCCTGCTCATTGGCTGCGTTTCGCGCTGGTGGGTTGCCTCGTGCTGCTCGGCCTGGGCCTGAGTTTGCAGGCGCAGGCGCAGGTTTCGGGGAAGGTCTTTCGCGACTACAACAACAGTGGAGCGCGGGACAGTTCGGCCACTTTTGTGGAAATAGGAGCCAAAGACGTATCGGTCACCGTTTCTGACGGAACAAATTCCGTTACCACCACTACCAGCGCCTTTGGCGATTACGCATTTCCCAACTCGGGCGTGACGGCTTCGGGAAAGAAATTGAGGATTGAGTTTTCCAACCTGACTACGGGTGATTTTTCCGGTCCTCAGGGTACTTTTAGCGGCACATCGGTACAATTCGCCACGGCTGGAAGTGCCGCTACTGCTAATTTCGGCCTAAATTACCCCGCCCAATACTGCCAGCCCAATCCACTGGTGACTAGCTCCTGCTTTGTGGCGGGTAAGCCCCAAACCGGTTCCGAGGTAGGATTGAGAGAAGTGCTGGTAAGTCTGCCGTACGCAGCCACGGGCGACCCTGCCCACAACAATCTGGCAAGGGCTCAGGAACTTGGGGCAGTTACGGGCCTGGCATATCAGAAAACTGGAAATAAACTGTACTCAGCGGCCTTCACTAAGCGGCATGTAGGATTTGGTCCAAATGGACCGGGAGCGGTGTATGTCTCTCAGTTGGCTGCCAACCGACAATCATCGACCTCAAACGCGCTCTTCTTTAATTTTGGAAGCAGAGCGGGTACCGACCCACACGATGCCAACCTGCCAACAACGTCCGCATCACTGGCAAGTCGCGAAAACAACGTTTTCGATGCGGTGGGGAAAGTAGGACTTGGGGACATCGATATCTCTGACGACGATAAAACGCTGTATGTAGTCAACCTTTTCAACCGCAAGCTGTATTCGCTGAATATCGCCACTAAGGATACCGTAGGCTATACGATTCCTAATCCCTGTGCCTCTACGGGGTCGTATCGTCCGTTCGCGGTGAAATATTATCGGGGCAAGGTCTATGTAGGCGTGGTGTGTACGCGCGAGAACGCCACCAGCAAAACCGACACGGTGGGCATGAAGGCTACCGTGTACCAGTTCGATGCCGGGACATTTACCCAGGTGCTTTCCTTTCCTTTGACTTACAAAAAACAGCCGACCAACGCTGATTTAACAGGAATCCCGCGAGCCGAATATTGGCGTCCCTGGACAGCAATATATCTTTCCGATCGTGAACCTGCCGCCGGGAGCGGTGGTCTGGTAAGCTATCCTCAACCCTGGTTGATCGATATCGAATTTGACGTGAATGGGGACATGCTGTTAGGCGTCAGGGACCGATTTGGTGATCAGATGGGTTTTGAGAACTACAAACCCTTTGTGACAAATACCCTTTTGTTTAGCGCTATTAGTCCCGGAGAAATTCTCCGGGCGGGTAAATGCACCGCTGCCAACGTGTGGACCATTGAGAATAATGGGGCCGTATGCGGAGGAACTCCTTCGGCTTCCCAGAACGGTCAGCAAGGTCCCGGTGGTGGCAAGTACTACTTTGGTGACCGGGTGGGCCAGGGAGCCAACCACGGATCGAGTTCTTTGGGCGGCTTAGCCCTGTACGCTGGAAGTGGTCGGGTTATCATGACCGCGATGGATCCTACCGATGTATTCAATACGGGAGGTATCAAGCGACTGGTCAATAAAGACGGGAGCCCAGACGGCGGCGGCGGTGCGGCTGGTGGTGCTACCCTGTACACCTCCGGGGCCTTTTCGTACGGGAAGGCCAATGGCTTGGGTGATGTGGAACTCCTGTGCAATCCTGCCCCGATTCAGATTGGCAACCGCGTCTGGAAAGACGACAACCGCAACGGCATCCAGGATCCCGCCGAGGTCGGTATTACCAGCGTGACGGTGGGGCTTTACAAAAACAATACCCTCATCTCGACCGCCGTCACCACCGCCACTGGCGAATACTATTTTTCGTCCGGGCCGGGCACCAACGTGGCTAACGCCAGGTACAACCTGGTCATTTCGCCGGATTCAACCTACCAACTGCGCATCCTGACCACCCAGGCGGCGGTGACGGCCTTCGACCCGTCCATCGTGGATGCCGGGACCAACGATGGCATCGACAATGATTTCAGCGTGTCGGGAACCAATTTGGTAAAAACCTTCACGGCGGGGGAGTCGGGCGAAAACCTCCACACTTTCGACGCGGCCTTTGTGGCCTGCCCGACGATTACCTTCACCGCCCCGGCCAACAACGCCCTGCTTTGCGGCAAATCCACCACCGCCCTCAGCGTGACAACCACCGCCCTGGCCCCCGACAGCATCCGGTTCGTGTACTTCTTCGAGCCGCAAACGGGTACCAACGCCTACTCGGGCGGCTTCCAACTGGGCACCATCGTGGCCGGAACCGGTACGCGTACCCTCCCGGCGGCACAACTCCCCGACAACGTGGGCACCGCCAACGATACGATTTATGTATACGCCCTGCTGGTAGCAGGCGATACGCTCTGCCGCTCGCTGGTCAGCCGGAGCATCATTCTCAAACCCCGGCCTGTTGCCACCATCACCGGCGAAGACGTAGCCTGTATCGGTACCCAAAACCTCTTGTCGTCGCTCGACGTGGCTACGTCGTATAAATGGTTCGTGGGGAACAATCCGGCAGTCGTGGTCATGACGCCGACCTACAACCCAACCGTTACGACCACCACCACGTATCATTTGCTGATTACCAGTGCTTTGGCTTGCACATCCGATACGGCTGATTTTACGGTTAAAGCCGTGGTCTGTAATCCCTGCGTTGCCGGAGCCGGTAAAATTGGTGGCAAAACCTACCGCGATTACAACGGAAACGGCGTGAGGGACACTGGCGAAAAAGGAGTAATTGGCATCACAGTGAAAATTTATGTTTGCGCGGCCAATGGCAGCAGTACGCTGTTTGCGACGACAACGACTGATTTGAACGGCGATTATTTTGTGCCTGGCCTAACGGATGGCAAACCCTACCGGGTCGAGTTCTCGAACTTGCCTGCCGGTTTCGAGCCGACCATCAAAGGCACCAATAATGGCACAACGGTTCAATTTGTCACGTCGCCTACCTGCGGAGTAAGTTTGGGGCTGAACGAGCCGGATACCTACTGCCAGACCAATCCACGGCTGGCCACGCCCTGCTACGTCAGCGGGGATGCCTCGGCCACGGCTCCAATCGAGGTTTTGGTGTCCTTCAATTACACCTCACCAACCAACCCCGTCAAGTTGGTGGAAGCCAATAAAATTCAGCTGGGTTCGGTGTGGGGGCTGGCTTACAGCGGGGCGCGCCAAAAACTGTACACGGGCGCGTTTCTCAAACGTCACGTCGGACTTGGCCCCAACGGCCTCGGTGCCATCTACTCCACCGACCTGGCGGCGGCCGCCAACGCCACACTCTTCGTGACGATTCCGAACGCGGGGACTATTGCCAGTAACGCCGCCCGCAATTTGGCGGCCCCCGCCACGCCCTCGTTCGATGCCACGGCATTCGCCAAAGTTGGCACGGTGGGCCTGGGCGACGTCGATATTTCGGATGATGAGAAAACGCTGTATACCGTCAACCTCAACGACAAAAAGGTGTACATCATCGATATCAACACCCAAACCATTACCGGTGTCATCGCCGTACCCGATCCGGGTTGCAGCGCCACCGGCGAATATCGTCCGTTTGCACTCGCTTACCGGCGCGGCAAAGTCTACGTTGGCATTACCTGCGATGCATCGATATCGAACAAAACGGCTGATCTTAAATCGTTTGTCTACGAAATGGACGCCGTTACGAAACTATTTTCGGCAACGCCAGTGCTGACTATTCCCCTCAACTACCCCAGAAGTGCCGCGTGGGAACAACCGGCGGTTGGTCTTTCGGGCGAAGTGATCAAAACCCACTCCAGCCGCTGGCATCCATGGGCGAGCGTGTTTTCGCCCGTTGTTTTCGATGGGGTTGTTGTATCGAACACGAATGGAGTAAATACCTACGTAAGCCATCCCCAACCAATCCTGTCGGATATTGACTTCGACGAGAAGGGGGCTATGATTCTGGGCTTCATCGACCGAACGGGCCACCAATTGGGCGACTTCAACACCGATCCCAGCAACTCCGCCAAATCCGTTAATACCATTGTTGGGGGCGACATTCTGCGGGCGGGCCAATGCACCCCCGGCGTGTGGACGCTCGAAAACGGCGGGTCGATTTGCGGGGAGGTAGCATCGGTCAAGCAGGCCAACGGCCAGGGGCCGGGCGGAGGAGAATTTTACTACGACGAACTATTTGCCCCAGCCCACTACGAAACGGCTCAGGGCGGTATAGCCGTCTTGCCCGGTTCGGGTGAGGTAACCACCATCGCGATGGACCCGCTGGCTTTTTACACCGGTGGTATAATCCGCTTAAGCAACACGACGGGTAAACAACCCCGTGCGGGCTTCATGATCTATTCAGGCGGACGGGCCAACGGCCTTTTTTCTAAAGCCAACGGCCTGGGTGATTTGGAGATTTTCTGTAACCCCGCCCCCGTGCAAATCGGCAACCGGGTGTGGATCGACACCAACGCCGATGGCATCCAGGATCCCTGCGAACTGCCGCTGGCGGGCGTGACCGTCCAACTCTACGATTCGTCGGGTACGCTCAAAGCCACCACCGTGACCGACACCAAGGGCGAATACTATTTCACCGATAAAGTACCCGGCCAGACGAACGACACGCTGGCCCTGGGCCAGAAGCGCTACGTGGTGCTGGGCGGCGCGGGGCAGTTCAACCAGGTCAGCGGGATACTCACCGTGGGCGGGGTCAAATACCAGCTCACCACGCCCAACACGGGCCAAAGCCCCACCGCCGACCAAAACGATTCGGACGCCAGCATCCTGACGGGCGGCCCGGCGGGTCTCAATGGCTACGCGGCCATCTGCGACACCATCGGCGGGCCGGGTTACGTCGATCACACCCTTGATTTTGGGTTGAAAACCCCCGTATTCTTCAGTCTGGGCAACCGGGTCTTCAACGACCTCGACAATTCCGGCACCCAAAACGGGGCCGAGCCGGGCATCAACGGCGTGAAACTCTGCCTCTACCGAGTGGTGGGTGGTAACAACGTTCCCGTCGATAATCCCTTCACCGTGGCCGTGGATACCTTCACCGTCACCACGGCGGGGGGCGGGTACTACCGCTTCGATAGTTTGCTGGCGGGCGCTTACGTCGTGAAAGTGAAAGCCGCCAACTTCGGCGCGGGCCAATCGCTCAACGGTCTGATTTCCAGCACCGGCGCGGGCCAGGAGGCCAATCCCAATTTGGATGTTGACCGCAACGACAACGGCCTCGATGCCCTCGACGCGGGCGGCAACGTTTGCTCGGGTACGGTAACGCTGGGCCCGAAAGAACCCACCGGCGAAGTAAACCTCGGCCCCGGCGACGCGGCCAAAGTGGATTCGCTGACCAATCTGACGGTGGACTTTGGCTTCAAAGTCGACTGTGTGAAGCCGACGCGACTCGTCACCGTCACTGACCCGAATTGCCTGATTTTAGGCAATATCACTTTGACCAGCACTAACGGCGACAAGTACGGCATCAGCAACAGCGGCACCTACACGGGCGCAGCCTACGCCACGGCCACGGCGGTGCCGGGTACGCTGCCCACCGTCATCAAGAGCAACATCACCAACCTAGCGGACTCGACCTACACGATTCGCGTGTTCCTTCAAAACAACACCTGTTTCCGCGACACGGTAGTGACAGTGAAGGCCGCGCCGATCAAGCCAACGGTTAGCATTCAACCGGGATCACCCGTTTGTAGCAACAATGGCACGACTTATACGATTAAGTTCATCGCCACGGGCGGCCTAGTAACGACGGTGCCAAGCGGATTGATCGTGACGGGCGACAGCATCGCGGGCATCCCCGTCGGTACGGCCAGCGTTCAGTTGATCGTGACCTCATTGGGCGGCTGTATTGCTACGGTGACGGTGCAGGCTCCGGTCTGCGTGCAGCCCAAGGGCAGCATTGGCAACTTCGTCTGCAAACACCATAACAACGACGGCATTCAGCAAATCGGTGCGCCGGGGGGCGCCAAGGGGGGGGTACGACTCTTTAAAGAACCCACGCCGGGTGTTTACGCCACCGTGGATTCCACCCTGACGAATGGCAGCGGCAAGTACGGCTTCGATAGTTTGCTAACGGGCAACTACAAAGTGCGGTTTGTCAAAACCAGCTTCCCGGCGGGTTGTGACCTGAGCCAGCTACCCAACGTAGCCACGCCCGGCGACAGCCTGGATTCAGACGCCAGTCCGACTGACGGGTTGACGGGC
>JAJAZB010000229.1 GCA_026785975.1 Cytophagaceae bacterium
CCAGGCGGGGAAGGGGGGGTCAGCACGCGGTTGGAGTAATTGTAGTTTTAATGCGTCGTCGGGGCAATCCCTTGCGGTTGACCGGGGGATAAAAACCATGCCCCAACCGGTCAACCGCATGGGATTGCCCCTACGAAAAAGAAAAAAGGAATCGAATCAAGATTTACCGACCGTTTTGAAACCTGCCAACACCATCGGCTCCTCAAATTCATAGCTGGTCAGGTACACCGTGACTTTCTTGTCCTGGCCTTTGGCATCGAGATACCGCACTTCGTACGCATCGACGGTGCCCTTGCCGCCGGGTGCGTTGCGCGAAAAATAAGGCGTTGCACTCAGGCGACGGTAGCGCACCGGCTTGCCCTGTGCATCGCGGAGCAGATCGAGGTAGGTTTCAATGTTTTCTCGGTCGCTGTTCGAGCCTGCGCCCGCTTTCACTGGATTATCCTTCGCAAAACCATACTTCGGATCACTCGAAATACTGCCTAAACGCAGCAATGGGCGGCGGTTGGGCGTAGCCGGGGCCGGTTCCTCGGCGCACATGATTACTTTAGGTTCGGCCATTTTCATGCCTGCGGCCTGGGCAGCCTTGTAATCCGGACAGGCTTTCTCGCGCTGGCTCAGTAGTTCGTGAAGCAAGCCCCGGTTGTAGAGGGCGTCAGCAAAACGGGCATCGAGTTTAAGAGCGGCATTGAAATCGACCAGTGCGCTGTCGTAATCCGTCAGTTTTTTGCGGGCAATGCCACGATTCAAATAGGCTTTTTTGGCTTTCGGGTTAAACTGGATGGCTTTCGTAAAATCTTCGATGGCGGCTTCGTACTGCTTCAGCAGCGACCGCGCCGTTCCCCGGCTTTGCCGGACGGGGTAGTCGTCTTTGATTGCAATAGATTGATCAAACTGCTTCAGAGCACCCTGTAAATCACCGACTTGGGCGCGTCGGAGACCTTCGTCGAGCAGGGCTTTGGCATCTTGGGCCAATGAAACGTGTAGCGTACAAACTGTGAAGTTGATGAAGAACAAAAGTAATTTCATGGGAAAAAGACGGAATGCAGTGGTGCAAAAATAAACGCGGGAATTTGCTGAAATATTGGCAAAACGATTGTTAAAGCCCGGTAAAGTCAATTGGTACGGCGGCGAAAAACCGGCTATTTTTGCGAATCCCAACCCCCATTTTCATGGCTGCACCCAAGCGCAACGCCGCGCTCGTCTTCATTTTCATTACGCTACTCATCGACATCACCGGTTTTGGAATCATCATCCCGGTCATACCCAAACTCCTCGAACAACTCACCGGCGGTACCCTCAGCGATGCTTCGCGGTACGGCGGCTGGCTAACGTTTGCCTACGCCGTCATGCAGTTTGTGTGCTCGCCCATCATCGGCGGACTAAGTGACCAGTTCGGTCGCCGACCGGTGTTGCTGGCCTCGCTGTTTGGCTTCGGCATCGACTTCTTGCTGACGGGTTTCGCGCCCACCATCGGCTGGCTGTTTGTGGGGCGCATCGTGGCGGGCATCACGGGCGGGAGTATCACCACGGCCGCCGCGTACATCGCCGACGTGAGTACCCCCGAAAAGCGGGCGCAGAACTTCGGACTGATTGGCGCGGCGTTTGGGTTGGGCTTCATCATTGGCCCGGCCATTGGCGGCTTGCTG
This sequence comes from Cytophagaceae bacterium, assembly GCA_026785975.1. Classification (GTDB taxonomy): domain Bacteria; phylum Bacteroidota; class Bacteroidia; order Cytophagales; family Spirosomataceae; genus JAJAZB01. The sequence goes on from JAJAZB010000229.1 coordinate 1,650, forward strand.
GGCAGTTTTGGCACCCGCGTACCCTTTTTTGTGGCGGCGGGCCTGGCGCTCCTCAACTGGCTCTACGGCTACTTCATTTTGCCCGAATCGTTGAAACCCGAAAATCGTCGGCCCTTCGATTGGAAACGCGCCAACCCGGTGGGATCGTTGCTGCACTTGCAACGCTACCCGGTTATTATCAGCCTGGTGGCATCACTGGTGTGCATTTACATTGCCGGTCATGCCATGCAGAGCACGTGGACGTTCTTCACGATGGAACGGTTTAAGTGGAACGAAAAATGGGTGGGTTTGTCACTGGCCTTCATCGGGGTAACGGCTGCCATCGTCCAGGGCGGATTGATCCGAATTTTGATTCCGAAGTTGGGGCAAAAACGCGCCGTGTACCTCGGCTTGTCGCTGTACGCCCTGGGTTTTCTGTGTTTCGCATTTGCCAATCGAAGCTGGATGATGTTTGCCTTCATGATTCCCTACGCGTTGGGCGGTATCGCCGGGCCATCGTTGCAGGGAATTATTTCGAGCCAGGTACCGGCCAATGAGCAGGGCGAATTGCAGGGCGCGCTCACGAGTCTCATCAGCGTAACCGCCATCATCGGACCGGTGCTGATGACCAATCTGTTCGCTTATTTTACGGCTCCCGGCAACCCAACGTATTTTCCGGGCGCACCGTTTTTATTGGGCGCGGTGTTGTCGGTCGTCAGCGTCGGCCTGGCGATGCGGTCGTTGAAAACGCAACCGTAAGTCAGTGACTAGTTATCAGTACAATCCATCAATTGGGCACTGATAACTGGTCACTGATCACTGATTACCGGCGCTGCGCGACCAAATACGCCTGGGCATCGCCGAGTTGGTAGGGTTGCTCATCCAGTCCGTTGAAAACGGACAGTAGCCCGAATCCCGCCCCCTGGAGTAGGCGCGTTATTTCGGCCAGCGTGTAGACGTAATGAAAGGATGTTTTCAGTTCCGTTTTCTCGCCTTGCAAAAAGGCATACTCGGTTTTCAAAACACTATCAGCGGGGAGGTATTGATTACTGACCCGAACCGTGATGTCGCCGGTTTCCATTTCAAAACCCGGCTTTAGGTGCAGTAAAATGCTTTCGGCCAGTACGCCCGTATTGATGATAAACCGCCCGCCTGGAGCCGTTGCCGCCGCGATATTCTGCACAAAACGCCGCATCCCCGCGTAAGGAAAATAACTGAAACTGTTGCCCAGACACAACACCAACTCGTAGGGACCGCCCAAATCAGATTGGAGGGCGTCGACACAGCGCGGCGTGATGGACAGATTCAGCGCTTCGGCCTGTGTAATCAAGTCGCGGATGTTGTCCTCAGAAATGTCCACACTCGTCACGCGGTAGCCGCGCTTCGCCAGCATCAGCGAATGACGCCCCGCACCACTGGGTACGTCGAGGATAGCGGAATTGGCCACCAGATTGGCCTGCCGTAGAACAAATTCAATTTCGGTCTCCGTCACCGATGGGGGGATGGCGCGTTGCCAAAACGGAATGGCGAGGCCGCTAAAAAACGTTTGATACCAGTTTATGGAATTCATGGTTTTGCTTTCAAAAAGTAAAAAGAAGAGACAGTCGGCCCCGAGAGGGAGCCGATGGAAAGCGGGAAATTCGCCGGGCAACGTTTGCCGGGCAACGTTTCAGGCAATGCCAGGCGCAACCATGAAGAGGAAGAGTAGCGTTTTCAGAGGCGTTGATTTAGCCGGGGTAAAGATGGGAAATGGTTGGGAAGGAGGCAAGCGGGTATTTCACTAAATTGCTTTCGAGAAATCAGAACCCTGAATATCGACAGGCAGGCATTATTGAAACCGATTTTACTAAATACGCCCGGGAAGCACCCCCCGAAATGGACGCATTCATTTCGTCCCAAACGGCTCTGGAGCACATGGGCCTTCCCGACGATATCGGGGGAGTGATTGCGTTTCTTTGCTCTTCCGACGCCCGTTGGGTCAATGCTCAGCGTATGGAAGTTTCGGGGGGTATGTTTTTGTAAATTCATTGATCGGATACCAGGACAACTTCCAAAAAGTTGTCAAGGCCCGATTAACCTACTTCTCCGCCGTTATGTTTACCGGGTTGCGGAGTTGCGCTGCCTGCTGTTCGAGGTAAGTGACCCAAACCTCGCCCGACGTAATCAGGCCCGCTTTGTCCCAGGCTCCGCCGGTGTAATAAACCAGGTCGTCGCCGGATTTAACACTCAACCGGGCTAATCCGTGCTGGTATTTTTGCAACATGGGCACAGGATCAGAAGTACTAAAAATACAAGCTACTCCCAGGGTGCCGTCGTTGCCGTGTTGGGGTTCCCAATAACTCAGAATTCCTTTTTCTTCGTCCATCTTTAGCATTCCCGGCGTTGGCCTCAGTGTAATGCCCGCCACCATGGGTAGCGTCTTCGGGGCCGTATGGACGACGTGAACCCGGATTTTGCTCAACTGCGCCCCGGCATCCAGCGAAATGGTTTTGGTTTCTGTCACGGTGACGCCCCCAAACGTGTACGGATCGTAGTTTACCCGGAACGTTGACGTAGCGGGCCATTATCCAGAATTTCCCAGGAGCGGTAGTTGTGAATGTAGCCGATCGAATCGTTGAGGAATACGCCCACGTCGCCCGCGCCCAGGGTCAGGCCGACCTGATAATAGTCCAGCCCTTGTCCGTGGTCTTTGTGGTAATCTTCCTGCTTGTACCACTTGTCGAGCACGAGTTGATTGGTTCGTTTGGCCCAGATATCATTGCCGTAGGCGTTGTCTTTCCGATCCCTGAGGGCGTGGCCACGGGTACTTTACTTAAATTCGAGAGTTCAGTCAGTAATTTTTTGCCGTCTTTCATGTAGGTGTAGTTCGGTTCGTCGTAACCAAACCACGCCCAGATTGGCTTGAGCGGCCCTTTTTCTTTGGTCAGATCAACCCGGATTGTCACCGGAACCGGCGTCGGTTGGATCAAGCCGTTTAGGGCGAACGACACACCCACCAAACAGGCAACAAGGATAGGTTTTCTGAACATGGTGGCAAGTCGTTACGGAGTCGATGAATCTGATTTCGAGGCTATTCCGCAAACAAGATGGGCTGAAAAAGCTAACCCGTTGCGCAGCCCATTCCAAATCAACCAAATAGCTTTTTGTAAAAAGCCAAACCCTCACTGGCCAGTTCATCCGGGCTATTGGCTAAAGGCCGCCAGATGGAAGCGGCTTTAGCCAGTTCTTTAGACGGCGCACCAAACGTTTCAAGGACGACGGCCCCGTCGTAGCCAATGTCGGTCAGAGATTCTTTGATACCGACCCAATCCAAATTCCCGGTTCCGGGCGTGCCCCGGTCGCTTTCATTGCCCTGAACGTGGCACAGCAACTCCTTGCCAATTTTGCGGATCATGGCCGGAATACTTTTCTCCTCAATGTTGCCGTGAAAGGTGTCAAGCGAAATTTTGATGTTGGGGTGCGCGATTTCGTTGACCAACGATAGCGCCTGATCGGCGGTATTAACCATGTCTGTTTCAAACCGATTGAGTGGCTCAACGCCCACAACGACGCCGCATTCCCGCGCCACGTCGCCCACCCGAAGCAGATTTTCTACGCACCAGGCTCGTTCCTGCTGCTTCTGTTCGGCCGTCACGTACCGGGTTTTGCCCACTGCCGAGTAAACCGGGCCGGTAAATATCGGACTATCCATCGCCTGGGCAATTTTGATGCAATCCACGATGTAGTTAAACCCGTTTTCCCGAACAGCCGGATCGTCACTGGAAATGTCGCGATCGGGGCCAAAGGCACCGCTGATGGTCAGGTTTAAACCGACTTGTTTGGCAAGGTCTTTCAACCGCGCCCAGTCGATAAGTTCTTTATCCTCAACGGCGATTTCGATGCCGTCGTAGCCCATATCCCTGACTTTGTCGAGCAGATCGAAACAAGCGTGGAAAAAGGAGAAACCCAGACGAAGGTGCTGACCCCGAATTTTGTCATGTTGAATAAATTTAGCGCGGGTGAGTAGTTGTGCAGAAATAAGCGGCGAAGTTTTTTAAATAGTCACCTCTAACTCAAAATCAGGAATGGTAATCCGTTTGCCCCCGTTCATGGCCGATTCGTGGGCGCAGATGCCGGCGCAGGTGTAGTTGGCCGCCAGGTCGGCATCCACCGCCGATTTTCGTCCTTCCACGATGGCGGCCACGAATTCCTGCACCAGGTGCGGATGCGAACCGCCGTGGCCCGCGCCCTGCAAAAAAGAAACGTGGTTGGGGTCGTCGATTTTTTCGCGCTTCGTAAAATGCGCAATTTCTTCGATCAGCATTGCGTCGGTGTCGGGTACGTTGATGCGACGGGCGTTTTCACCACCGTCGAAGATGATGTGCGCTTCGTCTTGCAACTGTTCCCACTCGAACGACATTTTGGTGCCGTACACGTCGTAGCTTTCGCGGTACTGCCGCACGATGTCGAACAGTGAGCGCGTGGCTTCGGCAATCACATCCGAATTTTTCAGGGTAAACGTAGCGGTTTCGACGGCAAACGGGGAACCGTACCGGCTGGCTAAATCCTCACTCAACCGGCCCGAGCCGTGGCAAACCACCGTGTCGGCTTTGGTATTGTTGATCCGCAAAAGCGGTGAAATGGCGTGCGTGCCATTGAGCATGGGCGGGTAGCCTTTCCAGTATTCGGCCCAGCCTTCCATGCTCATGTCCTGAATGTGGGAACCCCTGACGAATTGAATACGCCCTAATTTGCCACTTTCCGCCAGGGCCAATCCGTACAAAAACTCGCGGGTGTACAGCGCGGTTTCCATCATCATGTACACTTTATTGGCCTTCTGCCGGGCTTCCACGATGGCCTGGCAATCGGCCACGGTCATGGCCATTGGAATCGTACAGGCGGTGTGTTTATTGGCGTTCAGCGAGGCGAGGGCCATTTGGGCGTGTTCGGGTACCGGCGTGACGATGTGGATGGCATCGACATCGGCGCGGTTGGGTACGTCGTCAAAATTCTCAAAACAAAGATTTGGGTCCAGGTTGAATTTAGCCGCCAGTTCATCCAGCGTCTTTCGGTTGCGGGTGCAGATGCCCACCGCTTTGATATTGGGGTGCCGTTGATAAATGGGAATGAACTCTTTCCCAAAGCCCATGCCGACAATCACGACGGTAATTTGTTGCTGACTCATAGTTGGTTAGTAGTTATTGATTATTAGCTGTGTTATGCAAAACCTAATTCCGTCTTGTAGGGGCAACCGCAAGCAGACGCCGCGCGGGGTTGCCCCTACAAAATACCTAATCACGCGCGGCCCATTTCACGGCGTTCCGCAAAAGATTCTGGTAATTCTGAATGTTGTGCGACTCGGCGTCGTGCCCCAAGGCAATCCCGACAATGCGGGCTTTGGGATGCCTCACCACAAACACCGACGGGAAAACTTTGTCGGAACCGGCCACACTCGAACTGGCCAACACCTCGATTCCCGGACCCGCCGGGTCGGGAATGTAGTAGTAACGTTCGTCTTTCAGCGCGAATTTAGGCTCCACCCCGTTCATAATCGGGTGTTGCGGATTATTCACGTTTACCTCGAACGTTCCGTACTTGTCGTGGCCCCGCGAACCACCGCTGACGACGCTCAGATTATACTCCGGCCAATCTTTCCAGTTGTACCACATCGCGGCGTGGGCAATGATTAAGCCCTTGCCCGCATTCGCAAAATCGACAATGGCCTGGCGCACGTTGGCGTCTTTGATGGGCCGGTTGTTGCTCAGGTAGAGTACGTCCGCCTGGGGCAGGTACGTCAGGATGGAATCCGGGTCGCCCACGTAATTCACCGTGGCGAGTCCGTCTTTGCTCAGGGTTTGCCCATCGACGTTTTTATACCACATCCCGAAGTTGTGCGAGGTGCCCCCGCCCACCATTAGCACCCGAATGGGTTTTGCATTTTTAGCGGTACCCGACGAACTGACTTTACAATTGGTCAGTCCTACACCAGCGAGGACAACGGCACCCGCCAGGACGTGAAAGCGGACGGCTTTGCGAAGAAAAAGGGTAGGGTTTTGCATATCAGTCAGTTAGCGCGTTTTCAAAGGTGTACTCGTTTTTTCTACCCGCATCACGCCCTTCATAATGCGCCAATGCCCCGGAAATGTACATACGAACGGGTATTCGCCGGGCTGGTTCGGGGCCGTAAATTCCAGCGTAATGCTTTCGCCGGGATTGACCAATTTGGTGGCGTACAGCACTTCCGGCATCTGGGGAACGTAATTTTTCTCGGCTCCCTTCGGATCCCGGGCTAAATTATCGGCGGCGGCACCCACCTTTTCAGTCGTGCCCGGCTTGATGATGATTAAGTTGTGCTGCATGATATCAGGGTTTTCTAAATTGAGAACCACCGCCTGACTGGCTTTTACCGAGAAGACCTTTTTGTCAAACTGCATCTGATTTTCCACCACCCGAATGGTAATGACCGTCGCCTTCGGATTTCCCACTTTAGCGGCGGAAACGGTCGGAGACACGGCTTCCGGCTTCTTCACTTCCAGGGTTGCGTTTTGCACATTTCCCCGGAAATCAAAACTATTGGCGTAAGCGCCGGTGTAGGTACCGATGGAGTTTTCATCGGTAAAATCCCGCTGCACCCGAATCTCTCCCGTCAGGGATTTGGTGAATACCGAGGGCGCTTTGCCCCGGGCTACTTCGTTCCCGTCGATAGCCAGGATCAGGTTGCCGTTATTCTCAAATCGGCCTTCCAGTTCAAATTTATCCGGTAGCGGCTCGGTTGTCGTTGCCTGGTACACTTGCCCATTTTGCTTAACGGCCATCGTCAGTTTGCCGTCTTTGATGTACAATCCGTA